>NZ_JAVXIY010000007.1:0-197526 GCF_036648155.1 Lactococcus sp.
TCGAACACAGAAGTTAAGTCCATCTACGGCGGAAGTACTTGGGGGTTGCCCCCTGGGAGATATGCGAGTGGCCAAGTGAACTAAAGGAGCTAAGGCTCCTTTTTTTTGTGTTCTTGGTTCCTTATTTCTCGATAAGTTAAAAGCCCCTAAGGGCTGTTTTTATCTTTGGAGAATGAATTCTGATTTTATGGCTAGTTGTTTTATTTCTTTTGAAATGGCTAATTCAAATGCTGATCTTCCAATTTGTAAAAAGTGATTGTCAACAGTTGGGAGATTTAATAGTTGGCCTGCAATCAGTGCTTCTTGGCCAATTATATTTGGTTTGGGGAGTTTGTTTTGTTCAAACCATCGCCAAACATTTGCAGCAATATCATCTGAATTGGCAAAAATACTATCAAATTGAGTAAGTTCTGCTCCTAAGTCGTAACCGTCTGTTGAGGAGACCGCTCCCGTTTTGATTTGGTCAGTCCTAACTGCTTGTTTATATATTTCGCTATAGGTCTGGAGGGTGACGGATGTGGTTGGGCTTTTATAACGTGAGAAAAGAAAACCGATATTTGTACAGTTTTGTTTTTTAAGCCATTTAAAAGCATCACGATATCCGATTTCTCTTTCGGCATAGCTGGCTGATATTGTCTTGGACTTAGGTTTGTGGCATAAGATAATTGGACCATATTTTTGGTATTTAAGAACAGTTTCCTCAGATATTTTTCTAGAGGTAAAGATTAAGGCTTCAAAGGCTTTTTTGCGTAATTGCTCTAAGTATTGAAGTTCTAAATTTTGATCATAATTTGAGGGAAGAATGACAATCTTATAGCCAGTTTCAAAGCTTTTATCAAGAATTCCTTCCAAAATCTGACTGAAAAATGGGTGCTTAACATAAGGTAGAACGACACCGATATTCTTGGTTGTTCCGGCAGCAAGTTCTTGTGCAATAGCATTAGGAGTGTAATCCAATTCATTTGCTAAATCTTGTATGATTGTCCGAGCTTCGGGAGATACGTAGCCATTTCCAGAAAGGGCACGTGAAACTGTAGCTTTTGAATAGCCACTGAGTTTTGATAAATCGGTTAGTGAGGTCATTAAATTACCTGTTCATTGAGGGTATTGATGGCTGATATGGCCTCTGCCACACCATGCTCTATGTTCTTTGCTACTACCATTTTAACATGTTTTTTAACTTCTGGGTTAGCGTTATCCACTGCGATGGCTAGACCTGCGGCTTTAAGGAGAGGAATGTCATTATGACCATCACCAATTGCAGCAATTTGTGTAAAATCTAATGCTTCGTCGTTAAGGATGGATTGAACCGCATTGGCCTTTGTTCTTTTATCAGATGTAATTTCTAAATACCACTGACCACTTTGTTGAATTGCGATATTTGGAATTTCCAATTGATTAAGTTGATTTTGAAGTTGATGAAGTTCATTTTGGTCAAAAACAATCATCATAATCTTATAGATTTCTGATTGTCCATCGAAAGTTTTGATTCGTGGTTCGAGGCCTGTCAATGCTTTTTGGACAAAGGTTCCTTTATCTTGTTTGTTGGTATACCAGTGAGCAAGACTATACCAGTTTAGACTTACTTTCGGAAATTCACTTGAAACATAATTTAAAATTTGGAATACTGTTTCTGAGTTCAGGGTGTTTTTATCTAAAATTTGAAGGCCGAATTGATTTTGTGTAAATGTTAAATTTCCATTGAAAGCAATTTGTGGTGTGGAAAGTTGTAATTTTTCTATCACATCACTCATTTCTAATGGGCTACGTGCTGAAACTAGGGTAATTGGTAACTCACTGTAGTATATTGACCAGTGATTGGTATCAGATAAAGCTCCATGTGAGTCAAGCAATGTTCCATCCATATCTGTAAAAATGTGTTTAATTTTCATTTTGTGAACTCCTTTTCTTTGATGATTCTATTCTAATTTATGAAACGCGTTCCATGTCAAGGATTATTATTTTTTATTTTTACTGATGGAAGTGCTTTTTTCTAAAAATGGATAGAGCTGAGCAATTCCAAAAGGAGTGTTTAAAATGTTATAATTTAGTAAAGCTCATTTTTTATTGATTTGAGAGATAAATTGATTTGAATTAAAAGTAAAATAGAATAAATAGAATAAAAAGTAGAAAAATAGAGGTAGATAATAGAGATGGAAGATAAGAATAGACTTTTGCTAATTGATGGGTCATCGGTTGCTTTTCGAGCGTTTTTCGCATTATATAATCAGTTAGATCGGTTCAAAGCACCTAATGGCTTACATACAAATGCCATTTTTGCTTTTCATACGATGTTATCTTCTTTGATGGAACGAATTCAACCGACACATGTTTTAATTGCTTTTGATGCGGGGAAAACCACTTTTCGGACGGAGATGTTTGCGGATTATAAAGGGGGACGTTCAAAAACACCTGATGAGTTTCGCGAGCAATTGCCTTTTATTAAGGAAATGATTGAGAAGTTAGGGATTCGGCACTATGAGTTGGCAAACTATGAGGCCGATGATATTATCGGAACTTTGGATAAAATGGCTGAAGCGCCTGATGTGAATTTCGATGTGACCATTGTGACCGGGGACAAGGATATGATTCAGCTGGTCGATGGAAATACACGAGTGGAAATTTCTAAAAAGGGTGTGGCTGAGTTTGAAGAATTTACGCCTGACTATCTTTTAGAAAAAATGGGACTTACGCCATCACAATTCATTGATTTGAAGGCCTTGATGGGCGATGCTTCGGATAATTATCCTGGCGTCACTAAAGTTGGTGAAAAAACGGGTCTTAAACTTTTACAGGAATTTGGTTCACTGGAAAATCTTTATGAAAATGTTGAGACGCTAAAGGCCAGCAAGATGAAGGATAATTTAATTGCTGACAAGGAAATGGCCTTTTTGTCACAGCAATTGGCGACAATCAATACGAAAGCTCCTCTTGAAATTGGTTTAGAAGATACGCTTTTAAAAGAAAAAAATGTGGCTGAACTGGGTCAATTTTATGATGAAATGGGATTTTCACAATTCAAAAGTAAGTTATTAGCTGACGGCGGTGGAGAAGTTACTGACGAAACTGTCAGTGAAGAAATTAAGTTTGAAATAGTTACTGACAAAAGTTCAGTTGCTTCAGTCAATGCTGATGATTTCTTTTATTTGGAAACTTTGGGTGAAAATTATCATCGTGAGCAGATTGTGGCATTTGCTTGGGGAAATGCTGAGAAAATTTATGTTTCAAAAAATCTGGATTTACTGACAGAAATGAAATTTCCTGAAAATACTTATGATTTCAAGAAAAATCGCGTACTTTTGAGCCATTTAAAGATTGAATTGCCTCTGGTTAAATTTGATGCTATGCTTGCAAAATATTTAATTTCTACAACGGAAGATAATAAAATTTCAACCATTGCACGACTTTTTGATGTGGGACATTTGGTCACCGATGAGGAAATTTTTGGCAAAGGTACAAAACTTGCTCTACCTGATGATGAGATTTTGTTTGACCATTTGGCTCGTAAAATCAGAGTTTTAGCTCGTGCCAAAGAAAAAATGATGGCTGAACTTATTGAAAATGAACAAGAACATCTTTTGTCTGATATGGAATTACCATTAGCAGAAGTTTTGGCAAAAATGGAGATTACAGGAATTTCTGTCAGTCAAAATACTTTGGAAGAAATTGGCGCAGAAAACGAAGAAAAATTGGCTTCGTTGACTCGTGAAATTTATGAGTTGGCTGGTGAAGAATTTAATATTAATTCACCAAAACAACTGGGAGTGATTTTATTTGAAAAATTACAATTGCCAGTAGGTAAGAAAACAAAAACGGGTTATTCAACGGCGGTGGACGTTTTAGAAGACTTGGCTGCTTTATCTCCAGTGGTGGCAAAGATTTTGGAATATCGTCAAATCAATAAAGTACAATCGACTTATGTTAAAGGCTTGATTCCGCAAATTGCTGATGATGGAAAAATCCATACGCGATATGTTCAGGACTTGACGCAGACCGGTCGTTTGAGTTCGGTTGACCCGAACTTGCAAAATATTCCTGTTCGACTGGAAGAAGGAAGAAAGATTCGTAAGGCATTTGTGCCCAGTCAAGATTCTCTTTTGTTGAGTTCCGACTATTCACAAATTGAATTGCGAGTGCTGGCTCATATTTCTGGTGATGAGCATTTGATTGACGCCTTTAAACATGGGGCTGATATCCATACGTCAACGGCTATGCGGGTCTTTGGCATTGAAAAAGCAGAAGATGTCACGGCAAATGACCGCCGAAATGCAAAAGCAGTCAATTTTGGTGTGGTTTATGGAATTTCGGATTTTGGTTTGGCAAGAAATCTGGGAATTACAAGAAAAGATGCCAAAAATTATATTGAAACTTACTTTGAACGTTATCCTGGCATTAAAACTTATATGGAAAATATTGTTCGCGAGGCTAGAGATAAAGGATTTGTTGAGACAATGAGTCATCGTCGTCGTAAGATTCCAGATATTAATGCACGTAATTTTAATGTTCGTGGTTTTGCGGAGCGGACGGCAATTAATTCGCCAATCCAAGGCTCTGCAGCGGATATTTTGAAAATTGCGATGATTAATCTGGATAAAGCGCTGACGGAACGTCAATCAAAATCAAAATTATTATTGCAAGTGCACGATGAAATTATTCTAGATGTTCCACTTGAGGAATTAGAAGAGATTCAGGCACTTGTCAAGCAAACAATGGAAGAAGCAATTGAACTTGCTGTGCCATTGAAAGTAGATGAAAATACTGGTAAAACTTGGTATGAAGCCAAATAATACTAGTCATTAATGATACTGACAAGCTTTCTGTCAGCAATTAGCAGTTGAATTTTTAATTCAGTTGACAGAGCAGCTAGCTGACAAAAAAAGGTAAATAAAAATGATAATTAGTTCGTGCTGATTATCATTTTTTGGTGTTTATCATTTTGGTATTTTAACAGGTACTGTTAGAAGATGTGTCGGGGTCTGTGATATAATGAAATTATGGAAAATATCGAATTGAAGATGGATGAGAGAATTGATGAAATCGCCAGTAGTGGGGTCAAAATTATTCAAAGCCGAGAGGTTTTTTCTTTTAGCATAGATGCGATTTTGCTGGCTCGTTTTCCGCGCTTGCCAAAACGTGGAAAAATTGTAGACATGTGCGCGGGAAATGGGGCAGTGGGTCTTTTTGCGAGCTCTAAAACCAATGCACAGATCATTGAGCTAGAGATTCAAGAACGTCTGGCTGACATGGCGCAGCGTTCGATTGAGCTTAATGAACTTACTGACAGAATGTCGGTCATTAATGATAATCTCAATCAGGCGCTTAATCATCTTCATACTTCTAGTACAGATTTGATTTTTTGTAATCCACCCTATTTTAAAGTAGACTCAGCTGACAGTCATCTAAATGAAAGTCAGCATTATACTCTAGCACGCCATGAACTGACAACAAATTTGGATGAAATTTTTGAGATTAGTAAAAAGTTACTGAAAACGAATGGTCATATTGCCATGGTCCATAGGCCCGAGCGCTTTTTAGAAATTGTTGATAAGATGCGGGCTAATAATTTGCAGCCTAAATGGATTCAGTTCGTCTATCCCAAAGCGAATCAACCAGCTAATATTTTGTTGATTGATGCCATTAAAGATGGAAAAGAAGGGGGAGAAATCTTCCTCCCACCTCTCATTGTCCATAATGATGATGGGACTTATACCGATGAAATTGATGAAATTTATTATGGAAAACATTAAAAAAAGTTACTGACAGAAAGCCTAAAGTTAAGCTTTTACTTGTCAGTAACTTTTTTAATCTTAGGCTGCACTTGCTTGGTTCATCAGTTTTTCAAATGCTGCATTTTGCATTTCTTCAAGTGTATTAGTGTCTGTAGAAGCAGGTTCTTTAATGGCTTCTTTTAGTTTGCTGAGTGTTGAATTCAGTGAAATGTCGAGGTCGGCACTGGTTTTTTCTTTTTTGTCAGAAAGGCTACCAGAGAGATTTCCGGTCATTTTGTGTGCCTTTTTATCAATCGTAAGTTTAACTGAAAGTTTGCTGATGTCAAGATTCTTACTTTCCTTAATCAATTGTTCCATTTGTTTTTTAGGGATGGAGTAAGTAGTACTGAGCTGATCAATCAAATCTTTGACTTCAATATCTTTACCAGAGAATTTTACACTGACTTTATCACCAACTTTAGTGAAATTAGAATTTGGAATATCTTTAAATTCTTTTTCTAAATCAGCTTGTGTCACTTTTTGTGTCGTTTTAAACATTTGTTTAAAAGTTGATTCCCATTTTTCATCAGAACTTTGACCAAGAGAATCAATTGTTTTCGAATCAATCAATAAATAAGATTTATTCAGACTATCAATCATTGCTCCGTAAACAGTTGCTATGGCGTCAGCAGAACTTGGAATTAAAGCTTTATTATTATCATAAAGTGATTTGATATCTGTGCTAGCGAGATAAAGTCCTTTTTGTGACATCATCATGCCTAAATTATAATCTTTTTTATCTAATGTAAATTTCCCAGAAAGTGCTGCAAGCTGATGGGTTCGATCAAGTCCAATGTTTAAATCAAGCCCAGCACCCTTACTGAATAATTTATTAAGCTCTGAACGGTCTTCGCCATGAAGTTTAAATTCATTAACATCGATTTTAATATTTTGTGCATTATCGGTTTTTGAATTATTCAAAGCAACTGTATCTGAGATAAAGGCTTTTTTTGCCGCATCAGAGTTTTTAGTCGAGCAAGCAGAGAGAGTGACGACTGCAAGAGCAGTGATTCCCAAAGACATCCAAATTTTCTTTTTCATAAATGACTCCTAATGTATTTTATTGATATTTTACTATAAAAAAAGTAAAATATCAATAATAAATCAGAAACAATGAAACAAAAGAACAAAAAAATCACTGACAAACGATCAAGAGCGAATCTAAGTTGTTTGTCAGTAATTTTTTAATAAATCATATCATAAATTTCAATGGCAACAAGGTCGATGTCATCGAACAAAGAAGCGTCTTTTTGTTTAGGATAACGTAAAGCAAATGCTTCATCTTCTGGGCTGTAGCTCACTGTGAGCATTACTTCGCCTTCACGTTCAAAATTATAAGTTTCTTTTGGATCGCCACCTTCAACTAAACGATTTAAGCGATTCATAATTGCTAACAAATGTGATTTCATTTCTTAAAAATTCCTTTCGGCGTTTTGCAAAGCAAAACTTTGTTTTTTATAAAATTGTTTTTACTTACAATTGATTTTCAAAGGAACAGCTTTCAGGATTAACCCCATTAGTCCTGTTCTTTGTCCTTATCTATTTTAACATAACTTTGTAGATTTTTGGCAAGTTTACTGGCTTTTCTAGCAAAATATTTTGCCCGAATTTGTTCTCTTTTAAGTGAACGTTTAACAGTAACTGGCATTTGGCGAATGGTATCTTCCATTTTCATTGGGAAACGCTCCGCCTCAATAGATTTAAGGTTATTATATTCGATAATTGTATCAATATAGAAGAGATAAACTTTTTTAGCAAAATTTTCTGCTGAAATTTCATAGAGTTTCTTTTCAAATTTATCTTTATCAATTGGGTGTAAGTCACGAATCGCACTTTTAGTAACTTCAGCTAAATCGTCATCACCGATAAAAAGTCTTCCAAATTCATCATCATTGATTAATTCAGATAAATAAGGATTTTTTGCTGCTAAAACTCTTGTTCCTGCTGCCATTGCTTCAAGATAAGTGAGCCCTTGTGTTTCTGAGGTAGAGGCAGAGATGAAAAAGTCTGCGGCTTTATAATAATAAGCAGTTTGCTCATTTTCAACGGAACCTGTAAAGATAACTTTATCAGATAATTCGAGTGAATCTACTAAATCTTTTAGCGTTTCAGCGTAGGGACCATGTCCAACAATCACAAGTTTCACGGGAAACTCTTCTAAAATATCAGGTAGCGCGTGAATAACCGCTTGGATATTTTTTTCGGCAGCAATTCGTGAAAGGCTGAGTAACATGATTTCATTTTCTTGTAAACCAAGCTCAGCGCGGAGTTTTGCGGATTCTTCAGGTTTAATATCGTCACGTTTGAATCGGTCGATTTCAATTCCTGTTGGAATGACCCGTTTAGGAAGGGTTACGCCATAGCTATTGACTGTTTCCAGAACCATTTCACTTGGGCAAATAATCGCTTCAGTTCCTCGTAAGAAATTACGAATCACATATTTGACCATACTTGGACGAATCAAACGTCCTTTAGCGATGTAATAAACGTAGTCTTCATACTTAGTGTGTAAAGTATGAATGACAGGAATACGTAATTGAGCAGCAACCATTTTACCCAAGATTCCCATTCCAAACTCAGTTTGGGTATGAATGATATCTAAGTCATATTCTTTCGCAATCAAGTAGGCAGCAAAAACGCCTTTGAGTACAATTTTTCGTTCAGCCAAGCTCACAAACGGAATAGATTGCAAGCGAATGATATTTCGTTCGTGGTCCACATCAGCATTTGGGTCTGTTGTTGTAAAAATGAAAACCTCATGCCCTAGTTTTTCAAGCTCTATGGCTAAAGTGCGAATACTTGTTGCTACACCACTGATTTGTGGAAAGTAGCTATCTGTAAAAAGTCCAACTCTCATAAATAAATTCCCGTTTATATTTCTGTAAAGTCTATCATTAATTTAATGATAGACATTTTTGTCAGTTAAGATTACTGACCAGTCTAGTCTGTCAGTAAATTCATTTATCCCATTATATCAATAAATCATTCAAAAAATCAAAGTTCCAAAGTCTGTTGATAGGCATCAGCCAATTGTTGCGCTACTTTTTCAATTGTCCGACTTTCAGCCACTTGATAAGCGGCTTCTGTTTTATCTACCTTCCCATCTAAAACATCTTGGAGCTGGCTAACAAATCCATCAATATCGCAAGCCATACTTACAGCATTTGAATCAAGCCAGCCATGATAGACCGGAATATCTCGAACGACGGTTTTTTGATGACTAGCCAAAGCCTCAAGAACAACGATTCCTTCTGTTTCTTCACGTGAAGGGAAAAAGAATGCGTCAGCAGAAGTCATAGCACCTTCAAAAATATCGCCTTTGATATAGCCAGGGAAAAGAACATTTTTAGGATGATTTTTCTTCACAATGCGACGAATCCATCCAGGAATGGTCCATAAATTTTGGTAACCAAACCAGATGAATGTCACGTCAGGCATTCTTTCAGCGACTTTGATAAAGTCATCAATTCCCTTACGTTTAAAATAAAGAGCGGCGGTTACGACAACTTTTTGGTCAGTTTTCAAAGAAAAATGGTCACGAAAAGCTTGTTCTTTAGCTTCACTTCGGGAATATTTAGCCAAATCAATTCCATTTGAAATGGGGAGGATTGGGCATTTAATTCCATAAGAACGAAGCAAACTAGCAGAATAATCAGTTGGTGTAATCACTAAATCAGCTGCCCGATAAAAGTGCATTAAATATTGTTTAAAGAAAGGAGCGGCAATATTTGAGCCGATAAAGGAATTTTGAAAATCTTCTTTTGTCGAATGACCATGAAAGATTACTTTTTTTCCTGCTTTTTTGGCTTTCTTTAACATTTTCCAACTGCTAAAACCATAAGTATTTAAATGGAGGATATCATAATCATCCTCAGGATTTTTTGTCCAGTCAATGCCCATTAAATCAAGGGCGCGTTGTTGATGTTTCATTGCACGACCAATTCCTGAATGACTCAAAAATTGTTCGGCTTCTAAGTAAAGTAAAATTTTCATGCTTACCTTTATTTTACCATAAATCAATAAAAGAAAAATGGAAAATTATTATTTTACAAAATTTCAGACTTTAGTATGAAAAAAGCCTTCTTTCAAGAAGACTTTTTTATCAATGATATATTAATTAGAAGAAGATGAACTATTTGTTTCTAAATCGCTTGTTGATTTAGAGAGTTTAACATTTGCTGTGGCTGATTTACCATCACGGTAGTAGGTGACTTTCACAGTATCATTAATATTGTGTGAGTAAAGAGCACTTTGCAAGTCTGTTGATGAAGTAACAGCAGTATCTCCCACTTTCGTTATCACATCGCCAGCTTTCAGACCAGCTGTGGCAGCAGGAAGACCCGCTTGAACAGAGTAGACAACCACTCCACCAGTTACGCTGCTAGGTAATTTCAGTTGAGAACTATCATTTGTTGATAATTGAGATAGGTCAACCATACGGATACCTAAGGCAGGACGTGAAATCTTACCATCAGTCTCAAGTTTATTAATGATGTTTACCACATCATTAGATGGGATAGCAAAACCTAAACCTTCCACAGAGGTAGAACCATCTTCGGTCGTTGTGATTTTACTTTGAGTAATACCAATCACTTGACCTTCAATATTAATCAAGGCTCCACCTGAGTTACCAGGGTTAATGGCAGCATCCGTTTGAATCGCATTGATACTTGTTGTTTGACCATTTTCTTGAGTCAAAGTGACTTGACGACTTGTTGCAGACAGAATGCCTTCCGTTGCAGTATTAGCAAACTGGCTACCTAAAGGTGAGCCGACCGCAATAGCTGGTTCACCAATAGTTAATTTGCTTGAATCAGCGAAAGTTGCCACGTCTTTAACATGATCAGAGCTGATTTTAAGAACGGCAAGGTCAGTGTATTCATCATAACCAACAACTGTGGCTTTAACTTTTTGCCCACCAGAAAGTAAAACGTCGAGTGAGCTATTTCCGGCAATAACGTGATAGTTAGTGACCACGTAAGCCTCTCCACCAGATTTTTTATAAATAACACCAGAACCCTCACTGGAAAGTTGCAAGCCGTCATTAGCTGAACTTGAGCCGCTATTTCCACCAAAAATTGAACTAAAATCACTTTGTGAATTCTGTTTTTGATAATTCATAACAGAAACGACAGAATTTGAAACTTTTTTAATTGCAGAGGTAACATCGGTATTGACATTTAACGAAACATTACTAACCTTTGTGCTCGTCGTATTTGAGCGGTTAGCATTTCCTAGTTGATTTGTAGTGCTTTGATAGATTGCACTTCCTCCGAGTGCGATGGCTCCACCCACAACACCAGTTAATAGCAATTTTCCTATATTAGCTTTTGCCATAAATAATTCCTTTCAATTATTACTCTTTGTAGCATTTCTATGTTGTAATTATAACTACTCTCACTTAATAATACCTTAATAGTAACAAAAATCAAACTAATATAGTTTATCCACATTTTTGTGGATAATTTAAAAATTAATGAGGATAAGTGGATATTTAAGAGGAGTTTTCCACACAAAAGTGGAAAAAAGTGAAAAAATGTTGATAAATCATGCTTTCATCTTGTTTTCAATGGGGGAAAAGGGTAAAATTATAAAATAAATTTAAGAATTTATAAATGTTTTTATTGCCTAAGGTGTAAAAGTGAGTAAAAAATTGGGGAAAAAGTTTTTAATTTTTAAGTAATAAAAGCTTTGATTGGGAGAAAAATAAAGATGAAAATTAAATTAGTAGTTGTTGGAAAATTAAAAGAGAAGTATCTAAAAGATGGAATTGCCGAATATGTTAAACGAATGGGAACGATGCTTCCACTTGAAATTATCGAGCTAGCTGATGAAAAAATTCCGGATAATGCTTCTGAGAAAGAAGCAGAAGCTTTGAAGAAGCGAGAAGGGGATAAAATTTTATCTCGCATTCAAACAGGAGATAAGTTAGCAATTTTAGCAATTCAAGGGAAGTTGATGTCATCAGAGGAATTGGCTGATTTTGTAAAAAAAGCCGAGGTTTACGGAACAAGAAATCTTGTGTTTGTAATTGGAGGGTCTTTGGGACTTTCCGATGAGGTTTATAAAAGAAGTGATTTGCAAATTTCATTTGGTCGGATGACTCTCCCTCATCAGCTGATGCGTTTGGTTTTAGTTGAACAGATTTATCGGGCACAAATGATAAATCGAGGGTCGGCTTATCATAAGTAAAAATGAAAGAATGAGATATGATTAATATAATAGAAGAATTCCGCAAAAATAAAAATTTAGAAAATGCGGAAAAACAAGCGGCTTATTTACGCCATCAGTTTGAATTTATTGGTTTGAAAACACCCGAAAGACGTCTTTTAGGTAAGGAATTTATAAAGGAAAAAAAACAAAATAAAGAAATTGAATGGGATTTTATTTTTGAACTTTGGAACTTGCCTGAACGTGAATTTCAATATTTGGCGATCGATTATCTTCATCAAATGAAAAAATGGCTTACTTTTGCAGATTTAGCGAAGATAAAAAAATTAACGATTAGTAAATCTTGGTGGGACACAGTGGATTCGCTTGATGAATTAGTTGGCTTTATCTTAATGGCAAGTCGGGCAAAGTTGGTTGAAGATGAGGGGCTAGCTTATGAAAGAGTGAGTCAGCTAGTAAAAGAATGGGCCCAAGATGAAAATTTTTGGGTTCGTAGAATCGCGATAGATTGTCAATTAAGTTTAAAAGAAAAAACAGATTTAGAGCTACTTTCTTATAATATTGAACAAAATCTTGCTCATTCTCCATTTGCTGACGAATTTTTCATTAATAAGGCTATTGGTTGGGCTTTGCGAGATTTAGCAAAAACTAATCCAAGATGGGTGCAAGAATTTATTGGGCGGCATGAAAAAGAAATGGCAAAACTTTCAATTCGGGAAGCCACTAAACATCTCTAAAGCTTGATTTGACAGAGTTTTTAAACTATGATAAAATAAGAAGAATGTTCGGAAATGGACTTAAATTTGAATAAAACTTACAAAGGAGACAGAAATGTCAGGCTTATCTCTTATTTTTATCGTTGTTGTTATGGGTGGGATGATGTTCTTTATGAACCGTCAACAAAAGAAACAACAATCAAAACGTCAAGAACAATTGGATGCGATGCAACCAGGTTCAGAAATCGTAACAATTGGCGGTTTACACGGAATTCTTTCAAGTATTGATTCAGCAAAAGGAACAATTGAACTTGATTGTGAAGGAGTTATTTTAACTTTTGACCGTGCAGCTGTAAAAACAGTTAAAAGTGGTGTAACACCAGAAGCAACTGTTGTTGAAGAAACAGTAGAAGAAACAAAAGTGGAAAGCCCAATTGAAGAAAAATAATTTATTTTTTCTTGATGAGGCAATAGACTCAATTTATTTTCCTGTCAGTTACTGACAGGATTTTTTTATAAAATTATTTACTGACAGAACAATCGGTAATTTGAATTTATCAAAAAGAATAAAACTTGGATACTGACGAATAAAATTTGAGATACAAATCTATATCAAAATATGGTAAAATGGAAAAGTAATACTGTCTTTTTGAGAAAGTATCGAATAAAGTTTTGAAAATGGATGAGAGAATTTTATTTTTCAGAAAGCTCTTATCTTAATAGAACTTTAATAACCAAAGAGTATATTGGTGAGTTTATGAAATACAATTTTTGCATAAAATTCCCATGTGAGGTACTATGTTTAATAACTTAAAAAATAAAGAACAAGAAGAATTGCTTCCAGAGCATATCGGGATTATCATGGATGGTAATGGACGATGGGCCAAAAAGAAGGGGAAACCACGAATTTTTGGTCATAAAGCAGGAATGGATTCGCTAAAAGATGTTGCCGTTCATGGTGCAAGACGTGGAATTAAAGTGATGACTGTTTATGCTTTTTCTACCGAAAATTGGACAAGACCAGTAGATGAAGTAAAATTCATTATGAGCTTACCGATTGACTTTTACAGCAAATATGTTCCAGTTTTAAAAGAAGAAAATATTCAAATCCGTATGATTGGTGAACGAGCAGGAATGCCAAAAGCAACCTTAGACTCTATTGACCGTGCGGCTCGAGAAACTTCTGAAAATACTGGAATGATTTTGAATTTTGCGATGAATTATGGTGGACGTCGTGATATCATCTTAGCCATTCAAGAACTTGCTAAGAGTGGACAGGACTTAAGTACACTGACCGAAGAAGATTTATCAAAACATCTGCAAACAGCTGTTTTGCCTGAAAATCTTCGGGATCCCGATTTGATTATCAGAACGTCAGGTGAACAACGGATGTCTAATTTCTTGACTTGGCAGTCAGCTTATAGTGAATTATATTTTGCGCAAACCGCTTGGCCCGACTTTGATGAAGCGGAATTGGACAAAGCGATTGCTGCGTTCCAAAAGCGTGACCGCAGATATGGAGGAGTCAAATAATGATGCAACGAATTATCACAGGAGTGGTTGCAGGAGGGATTTTTCTAGCCCTTTTGCTCTTGGGAGGTGCTTACTTCCAAATTTTAGTCGCATTGCTTGTTATTATTGCCATGCAAGAGCTATTTCGAATGTACAAGCTTCAATTATTATCATTTGAAGGAATTTTAGCAACTTTAGCCGCCCTTTCACTTGCTTTACCAGTTGGCAAACACTGGCTAGGGCTTAATGTTGACGGTGGAGTGATGCTCTTTACCCTTTTCTTGTTTGCAATGCTGACAGGAATGGTGCTTTCAAACGGAAAATATTCTTTTGTTGATGCTGGTTTTCCATTCCTTTCGGCTTTCTACGTAGGGATTGGTTTTCAAAATTTACTGACAGCACGCCAAACAAGTGTTTATATTGTCTTTTTAGCCCTCTTTATTGTTTGGGCGACAGATATTGGAGCATACGCTTTTGGTCGGTCACTCAAAGACCGTTTCCCACAAAAACTTTTACCTTCTGTTTCACCAAATAAAACGGTGATTGGATCGCTTGGTGGGATTGTTTCAGCTGTTGTCGTTGCTCTAATTATGTATTTTCTATTTACCAAAGAGTTACCACATATTGGTTATATAAAACTTATTGCATTCACCATTATCTTTTCTGTTGTTGGACAGATTGGTGACCTCGTGGAGTCAAGTATTAAACGTCATTTTGGCGTGAAAGATTCTGGTAAAATTTTACCAGGTCATGGTGGAATTCTTGACCGTTTTGATAATCTTATTTTTGTTTTTCCGATTATGCATCTACTTGGACTGTTCTAATCTAAAGGAGGAAGTCGATTGATAGAAACTCTGATTACTTTTATTATTATTTTTGGTATTATTGTCGCTATTCATGAATATGGTCACCTTTGGTGGGCAAAACGTTCTGGAATTCTAGTGCGTGAATATGCCGTAGGAATGGGCCCGAAGATTTTTGCTCATCAAGCAAAAGATGGAACGCTCTACACGATTCGGATTTTACCACTTGGGGGCTATGTTCGTTTGGCTGGCTGGGGTGATGATAAAACTGAAATAAAAAAAGGACAAGCTGCAAGTCTGGTTGTCAGTAAATCTGAAGCAGTAAATTCAGGAGATGAAAATTCTGTCAGTAATATTGTCAGAAGAATTAATCTGTCAGAACATGTGGAATTAGAAGAAGCTGTTCCAATGTTAATCACTGAATATGATTTTGAAAAAGAACTTTTCATTGAAGGAGAAGTGTTTGGAGAAATCAAACGTTATTCAGTTGACCATGATGCCACAATTATTGAAGAAGATGGCACTGAAGTCCGGATTGCTCCTCTTGATGTTCAATATCAATCAGCAGGGGTCTTTCATAAGATGTTGACGAATTTCGGTGGTCCTTTGAATAACTTTATTCTAGGGCTTGTCGCTTTTATCGTTTTAACTTTTATTCAAGGAGGCGTTCCATCAAATTCTAATGCTATTGGGCAAGTAGAAAAAGGAACACCAGCCTACACTGCAGGCTTGAAATCTGGAGATAAAATTCAAGCTGTCAATGGAACTAAAACAGCAGATTGGGATAAATTGGTCACAGAAATTTCAAGTTCTAATGGAAAAGAATTAAAACTTGAAATTAGCCGTTCAGGCAAATCAGAAACTTTGACAGTTACCCCTAAAAAAATGGATGGCAGTTATCGTGTTGGAATCATGCAATCTATGAAAACAGGCTTCTTTGATAAAATTACAGGTGGTTTTGTTCAAGCAGGACAAGCGACCACAGCAATTTTCAGAGCTTTAGGAAGTCTGATTGCACGACCGAGTCTTGATAAACTGGGTGGGCCAGTTGCCATCTATCAACTCAGCAGACAAGCGGCAAGAGCAGGTTTACCAACAATTATTCAATTGTTAGCTATGCTCTCAATTAACTTAGGAATTGTCAATCTTTTCCCTATTCCAGTGCTTGACGGTGGAAAAATCGTCTTAAATATTATTGAAGCAATTCGTGGTAAAGCACTTTCGCCTGAGAAAGAATCAATTATCACATTAGTCGGAGTTGTCTTCATGCTTGTGCTCTTTGTGGCCGTAACATGGAATGACATTCTACGGGCTTTTGTCAACTAATATTATCTATTCGTCTTCTATTCAGAAAAAAGAAGTTGAACCATACTCATAAAGGAAATTTTAAAATTATGAAACAATCAAAAATGCTTATACCAACCCTTCGAGAAATGCCTTCTGATGCCCAGGTTATTAGCCATGCTTTACTGATGCGTGCAGGATATGTTCGCCAAGTTTCAGCAGGGATTTATGCCTACTTGCCATTAGCAAACCGTGTACTTGAAAAGTTGAAAAATATCATGCGTGAAGAGTTTGATGAGATTGGTGCTGTAGAACTTCTTGCTCCAAGTCTTTTGACAGCAGACCTTTGGCGTGAATCTGGTCGTTACGAAACATACGGAGAAGATTTATATAAATTAAAAAACCGTGATAGTTCTGATTTCATTTTAGGACCAACTCATGAGGAAACAATGACTTCTCTTGTCCGTGACGAAATCACTTCTTATAAAAAATTACCACTCAATGTTTACCAAATTGCGACAAAATTCCGTGATGAAAAACGTCCGCGTTATGGTTTATTGCGTGGTCGTGAGTTCTTGATGAAAGATGGTTATAGTTACCATGCTGACCAAGATTCATTAGATGAAACTTATCTTGATTATAAAAAAGCTTACGAAAAAATCTTTGAGCGTGCTGGTTTGAACTTTAAACCGATTATTGCCGATGCTGGTGCAATGGGTGGTAAAGATAGTCAAGAGTTTATTGCGATTACTGATGACCGCATTAATCTCGAAAAATGGCTTGTTTTAAGTAAAAATATTACTTCAATTGATGAAATTCCAGAATCTGTCCTTTCAGAAATCCAAGAAGAACTTGGTAAATGGTTGGTTGCTGGTGAAGATACCATTGTTTATGCTGAAGGTGGCGATTACGCTGCAAACATTGAAATGGCAACAAGCCAGTTTGAACCCAATGTCGCTTATACAGAAGAACTTGAACTTGAAAAAGTAGCAACACCAGGGGCTAAAACAATTGATGAAGTATCAGACTTCCTTGAAATTGATGAAGAACAAACGGTTAAAACTTTGGTTTATCATGCTGATGATGAGTTAATTGTTATTTTGTTAAACGGGAACGACCAACTTAATGAAGTGAAATTAACTAACCATCTTGGAGCGTCATTTATTGAAGCTGCAAGTGAAGCAGAAGTTGAAGAAAAATTTGGAGCTCATTTTGGTTCACTTGGACCTATTGGTCTTGAAAATGTTCGAATTATTGCTGACCGTAAAGTTGAGTTAATTAAAAATGCAGTGGTTGGTGCGAATGTTGATGGCTATCATTACAAGAATGCTAATTTCGGTCGTGATTTTGAAGTTGAAGAATTTGTTGATTTACGTACAGTTAATGAAGGTGAAATTTCACCAGATGGTCGTGGAACTTTGAAATTTGCACGTGGGATTGAAATTGGCCACATCTTTAAATTGGGCACTCGCTATACAGAAGCCATGAACGCTAATATTCTTGATGCCAATGGTCGTTCAATTCCAATGCTTATGGGCTGCTACGGAATCGGTGTCAGTCGTTTGCTTTCAGCTATTTTGGAACAATTTGCCCGTATCTATGTTGAAAAAACACCAAGAGAAGAATTCAAATTTAGCTGGTCAATCAATTTCCCTAAAGAATTGGCACCATTTGATATTCATCTTGTACCTGTCAATGTTAAAGATGAAGCAGCAATGGAATTAACTTCTGAACTTGAAGAAAAACTCCGTGGGAAAGGTTACCAAGTTTTAGTTGATGACCGTAATGAACGTGCAGGAGTGAAATTTGCTGATAGTGATTTGATTGGACTTCCAGTTCGTGTAACAATCGGTAAAAAAGCAGCTGAGGGCGTTGTTGAAGTTAAAATTCGTGCGACAGGTGAAGTTGTTGAAATCAACAAAGATGAACTTGTTAATACCATTGAAATTTTAAGTAAATAAAAAAGAGATTTACGATGAAAATTGTTATTGTTGGAAGCTCCCATGCCGGAATTTGTGCTGGTTTACGGGCGCTTGAAGAATATCCAGAAGCCGAGATTACGCTTTATGATAAGCGTAATCAGGTTTCTTTTGTTTCTCAAGGAATTATTTCTTACCTCGCGGGTCAAAAATCTGTGCTTTTTCAATCTAGCTATTCTTCGGTAGAAGAATTAAAAGAAGCGGGATTGAACATGCAGATGGAAACTGTGATAGAAGAAATTGATACAAATCATAAAAAAGTATTTTACCGTAGAAATAACTCAAAGAAAACAAAAGTTACCGATTATGATAAGTTAATTTTAGCGACGGGCTCATATCCGGCAATGACCTCGGTTCCTTTTGATAAAAAAAGTAATCTTTACTTTTTGAAGAGTATGGAAGATGCAATAAAGGCTGAAGAATTTTTGGCAACGGCTAAAAATATTGCAGTCATTGGCGGTGGAATGACTGGTGTTGAAGTTGCTCGAATCACACAAGATAGAGGAATTCAAACGACACTCATTCACCGCAATAAAAATCTTTTGAATGATTATCTTGATGAACCTGCCAGTCATTTGTTGGAAAGCTGGATGAATGCTGAAGGGACTCGTCTCCTATTAAATACTGAAGTAACAGAAATTAGCGTTGATGGAGAAAATACGGTGGTTCATACAACAAATAATCAAGAAATTGTTGTTGATGGGGTCATCTTTACAATCGGTTTTCGTCCTAATTCTTATCTTTTGAATCAACAAGTTGAGTTAGGCGATAGAGGGGCAGTCGTAGTTGATGAATATATGCAAACAAGCTGTCCTGATGTTTTTGCAGTGGGTGACGTCTCAACGACTTATGTCAATTTATTAGAAGAGAATCGTTATCTTCCACATGCGTCAGACGCTGTTCGAGATGGAGAAATTGCGGCCATAAATTTGCTAGAAGCTCGGCAAAAAATTACGAGCACTCAAGGAACTTATCATGTTCCGATGAAAAATTTGGTAATGGCCATGACTGGAATTACAATGAAACAAGCGGTTGATTTTGGTTATGATGCAGATGCTGTGCACTTATTAAATGAACATCTTGAAGGACATTTGCCAAGTAATATTTGGATGATTTATGAAAGACGAACACATCAGATTCTTGGTTTACAATGCATCGGAAAAACGAGTGATATGGCAGAATATGTTAATATTTTCTCACTTGCGATTCAGCAACAATTGAGAATTGAAGAGATTGAGTTTACAGATTTTTATTTTGAACATGGATACAAAGATCCACGAGGCTTCAATCGGATACTCGCTCGATTAGTTAGAGAAAATGAAAGGTAGTTTGTAATGGAAAAGACCGATAAAGATTTAATTTATTGCCAAAAAGTACTTCAGTTACTTGAAGATTTGGCAAAAGTAGAGCAAAATATCGAGCTTTTTTCGGAGCATTCTAGTAAGCAGAGAATTCGGCTTCATCAGGGGCAAATACTCGTTTTGAAATTAGTATTTTTCATTATTATTATAGTAGTGGGAGTCTTTTTAGAACTGTCATTGCTTCTTTTAATGTTTATCTCTCTCATATATTTTATAGTCTTCTGCCTTTTATTCAGATATGATTCAATAAAATTTAAAGAAAAAATAATTGTAAATCAAGAAGAACTAAAATATAAAAAGTCATTCAATTCTAAATTTGAAAAGCTTCTAGGAGAAAAAGAAAAAATTCAAAAAGAATTAAATCACTTTGAACGAATTCCAGCAGAATTTAAAACAATTGAAACGGTCAGCCATATGATTCGTTATATGAAACGTGGTGAGGCACAGACTTTGGAAGAAGCACTCTATTTTTGGAAAATGGATGAAAATAATCATTTAACGAACAAATAATTTTACTGACAGAACTGTCGATCATTAGTAAGTAAAAATGAATGAACTGACAGCTTTGTCAGTTATTTTATTCTTGAAAAAATCATGAAAATCATCATTTTTTTATGCTATAATGAGAACTGAAATTCTATTTATTTGAAGATAGAAAAAATAAGATAAAGGGTCGAAAAACATGGAAAATCTTTTTGAGAAATTGATGGATCAGATCAAAATGCCACCAAACTTGCGTCGTTCTAGACAGTTTGAGCATGCTGATATTGAAAATGTTGAAGTGCATACGGCAAGTAAGCTCTGGCACTTTCAGTTAATTTTTGACGAGATTTTACCAATTGACACATATAAATTACTGACAGAATTGACAGAGACAGCTTTTTCTACAATCGCTCGTACAGAAATTTCTGTCAGCAGCCGTGAAATAGTCATTGACGAGCAAAAACTTAATGATTATTATCAATATGCGCTGACACTTCCTGAACTTTGTGATTCTGCATTTTCAAGTATTTTTAAGAAATATCATCTTGAATTGCAGGAAGAAAAAATTCAGTTGATGGTTGAAGATAATCCACGAATGGACTTTTTTGTTGAAAAATACTTTCCAATTTTAGAAGAAAAATTCGCAGATTTTGGTTTCGGAAAATTAAAAATTATTCCAGTGGTTGATCAACAATTAACCGACTTACAGGTGGCTGCTCATGCCGAAAAAGTAGCCGCTCGCTTGGCCGCTCAAACGGCAGAGCAAGCTCAAGTTTCGGAGCTTAAAAAACAACGCTCAGAGGAACGTGAAAGTAAAAATACTAGAGAAGCCAAACCAGAATTTGTAGAGACGGCACTTTCTGATGGGATTTTCTTTGGTCGAAAAATCAGTGGACAAAGTCCAATTACCAGTATGTCTTTCATCGCCGGGGAAGGCTTTGGGGTTATCTTTGAAGGTCTTGTTTTTGAAGCCGCACACCGCGAATTTACAGGAAAAGAATCAGGTAAAGTCAATCATATTTTAGAATTGAAAATGGCTGATGAAACATCAACCTTTATGATTTCCAAATGGGGTCGTAAGGACGAAGAAATTGCACAATTTGACCAAATTGTCAGCACCGTTAAAGCCATGAATGAAAAAATTATTACTGACGGAGCGGATAATTTTACTGACAGCCTATCTGATGCCCTTTGGTTACGTGTGCAAGGAAATATTGAACACGACAAATACAAAGATGACTTAGTAATGACGGCAAATGCGGTTGTTGAAATTAAACCTAAACCAACCATTGACCGTGTGGCTCTCCAAATCAAAGCTGTAAAATCAGATAAAATTCAACTGGGTCGTGAAATCAAAAATAATGAGCCAGTCACTCCGATGCGTTCTGTCAGTGAATTTTCTACTAACGGTCCCGTTGTTTTTGAAGGTTATGTCTTCAAAGGGGAACTCCGCGAAATCAAATCACGGAAGACAGGAAATATCAGTTATCTTCTTGAATTTGAAATGACTGATTACACGTCAAGTTTTTATGTGCAAAAGTGGTTACGTGGCGAAGAAGAAATTCAATTGGCCAAACAAATTAAAGCGGGACTATGGTGTCGAGTTCGCGGGAATGTTCAACGGGACAATTTCAAAAATGATTTAGTGCTACAATTGACTGATTTGATTGAAATTCCGACACAAAATTTTCGTGAAGATAAGTCTGACGAAAAACGTGTTGAGTTTCATGCCCATACTAATATGAGCCAAATGGACGCGATTCCGTCAGCTTCAAGTTTAGTTGCTCAGGCTGCAAAATGGGGACACAAAGCCATTGCAATTACTGACCATGGGGGCTTGCAATCTTTCCCTGAGGCTCACTCGGCAGGTAAAAAGAATGGGGTCAAGATTATTTATGGAGTCGAGGCCAATCTTGTCGAAGACAAAATCCCAATTGTATTTAATGAAACAGATGTTGATATGTATGAATCAACTTATGTCGTCTTTGACGTCGAAACAACAGGTCTTTCAGCAGTTCATAATGATTTGATTCAAATTGCAGCAACAAAAATGCACAAAGGAAATCCCATTGATGAATTTGATGAATTTATTAATCCGGGTTATCGTTTAAGCGAATTTACAACAGAACTAACCGGAATTACTGATGACCATGTCAAAAATGCCAAACCGCTTTATGAAGTACTGACGAAATTTCAAAAATTTTGCGAAGGAACCATTCTTGTCGCTCATAATGCATCCTTTGACGTGGGCTTCATGAATATGAACTATTCACGAAATGGGCTGCCGATTATTAGTCAACCTGTCGTTGATACTCTTGAATTTGCCCGTAATCTCTACCCTGAAATGAAGCGTTTTGGTTTAGGACAATTGACCAAGAAGTTTCAAATCGGACTTGAACATCACCATATGGCCAATTTTGACGCGGAAGCAACCGGGCGTTTGCTCTTTGTATTCTTGGAAGAATTACGGACCAGAAACACAGGGTGGACAAGTCTGTTAGAACTTAATGCCAAGTTGGTCAGTGAAGATTCTTATAAAAAAGTACGACCAAAACACGTGACTTTATATGCCAAAACACAAGAAGGACTTAAAAATCTCTTCAAGATTGTTAGTTTTGGAAATGTGAAATATTATGCTGGTCTTCCTCGTCTTCCTCGGTCAGTTTTGGAAGCCAATCGCGAGGGATTACTTGTTGGTTCAGCCTGTGAAGTCGGCGAAGTCTTCGATGCAGCGATTAATAAAACTTTTGAAGAAACGCTTGAAATTGCTAAATTTTATGATTTCATTGAAGTTTTCCCACCAGCACTTTATCGCTCACTTGTTGTCGGCGGCTCTTTCAAATCAGAAAAAGAATTGGAACAAACGCTTAAAGATTTGATAAAAATCGGAAAAACGCTTGGCAAGCCAGTTCTGGCCACAGGAAATCTCCATTATCTGAATCCGGAAGATGCCATTTATCGTGAAATTATTGTTCGTTCACTAGGTCTTGGGGCAGAAATTAACTGGACACAAGGACATGGGGAACACGCTAAACCATTGCCATTACCTGAAGCTCACTTTAGAACAACTGATGAAATGCTTGAAGCCTTTAGTTTTCTTGATGAGAAAACAGCGCGTGAAATTGTTATTGACAATACCCAAAAAATGGCTGATGAGTTCGATGTTCTCACTCCTGTTCGTGATGATTTATATACACCTAAAATGGTCTTTGACGGAGGAGAAACCTCAGAAGAGCGGATTGTCCGCTTGACTTATGAAAAAGCCCACGAGTGGTATGGAAATCCATTGCCAGATATTATTGATGCAAGGCTTGAAAAAGAACTGCGGTCGATTTTGGGGAATGGTTTCTCAGTCGTGTATATTATTTCGCAAGAACTTGTAAAACGTTCCAATGAGCGTGGATATATTGTTGGTTCTCGGGGATCAGTTGGTTCGTCACTGGTTGCGACCATGATTGGAATTACCGAAGTAAATCCACTGGCACCTCATTACCGTTGCCCAGAATGTCAATATTTTGAATGCTATGATGATGGATCTTTCGGTTCAGGTTATGATATGCCGGATAAAAATTGTCCTAAATGTGACCACAAACTCATCAAAGATGGGCACGATATTCCCTTTGAAACTTTCCTAGGTTTCAAGGGGGACAAAGTTCCCGATATTGACTTGAACTTTTCAGGGGATGACCAACCTTTGGCTCACTTGGACGTTCGCGATATTTTCGGGGAAGATTACGCTTTTCGGGCGGGAACAATTGGTACGGTTGCCGAAAAAACGGCTTTTGGTTTCGTCAAAGGCTACGAACGTGACTATGACCAATTTTATGGCAATGCTGAAATTGACCGTTTAGCTGCCGGCTCGACGGGTGTCAAGCGAACAACAGGTCAACACCCAGGCGGGATTATCGTTATTCCAAATTACATGGATGTTTATGATTTTTCTCCAGTTCAATTTCCAGCCGACGATGTCAATGCCGAATGGCAAACGACTCACTTTGATTTCCACGCCATTCATGATAATATCTTGAAACTCGATATTCTTGGACATGATGATCCAACGATGATTCGAAAATTGCAAAGTCTTTCTGGTATTGTTCCTCAAGACATTCCCATGGATGACCCCGGAGTGATGAAACTTTTCACCGGTACAGAATCTTTAGGTTTGACCGAAGAGCAATTGGGAGTAAAACTCGGGACTCTTGGGATTCCTGAAATGGGAACTTTTACCTCAATGAATATGATTGCCGAAGCCAAACCCAAAAATTTCGCTGATTTACTGCAAATTTCTGGACTTTCCCATGGAACAGACGTGTGGTCAGGAAATGCTCAAGATTTAATTCGTTCAGGAATTGCCGACCTTTCAAGTGTTATCGGTTGTCGGGATGATATTATGGTCTATCTCATCCATAAAGGACTTGAAAATGGTCTTGCTTTTACAATTATGGAGCGTGTACGTAAGGGAATGTGGAATAAAATTCCTGCCGAAGAACGTGAGAAATATGTGGAAGCCATGCGAGAACATGAGGTTCCTGAATGGTATATTGAGTCTTGTTCTAAGATTAAATATATGTTCCCTAAAGCCCATGCGGCAGCTTATATTATGATGGCTCTGCGGGTGGCTTATTTCAAAGTACATCATCCAATTTTCTATTACTGCGCATGGTTCTCTATCAGGGCAACGGCCTTTGATATTGGTGTCATGGGGGCTGGTCTTGAAGCAGTCAAAGCAAAAATGAAAGAAATTAAGGATAAAGGTTTTGAGGCTACAAATGTGGAAACTAACCTTTATACAACTTTAGAACTTTGTAATGAAATGTTAGAGCGTGGCTTCACTTTTGGTAAAATTGACCTTTACCGCTCTGAGGCTACGGAGTTTGTCATTGACGGTGACACTTTGATTCCGCCATTTGTAACGATGGACGGATTGGGGGAAAACGTGGCAAAACAAATCGTTGCAGCGCGTGCTGAGGGTGAATTTTTGAGTAAGATGGAACTTCGTAAACGTGGGGGAGTTTCACAAACCATTATTGAAAACATGACCAATATGGGCGTTCTTGAAGGGATGCCTGATGATAATCAATTAAGCTTATTTGATGATTTCTTTTGATTTAAGCAATTGAATCGCTAGATTAGTCATTTATATTAAAAAAAGTCGAAAGATCTTCGACTTTTTTTGTACTATTTTTAGTTACATTTACTAACAAATTGCGTATATTCTAGTATGGTACAGAAAAAAGCACAAGAACTCATTCAAAAGGCAATTGAGATGGAGGCTTCTGATATTTATTTAATTGCTTCAGGAAATCTTTATAAGATATATATTCGTCAACAATTAGGGCGAACTTTAATAGAGGAACTTAACCAAGAGCTTGGTTTAGCATTACTTACTCATTTTAAATTTCTTGCTGGCATGAATACTGGTGAACGCCGGCGTGTTCAACTGGGTGCTTGTTGGTACGAGCTAAAGGGAAGTTCAGCAAAACGTTTGCGCCTTTCAACAGTGGGAGATTTTGAAGGAAACGAATCATTGGTTATCCGTCTTTTGCATGACCAAAAACAAGAACTTGAGTTTTGGTTTGATGATAAACTTCAGGATTTTCGATGTAAACGAGGACTTTATTTATTTGCTGGGCCAGTAGGGTCTGGGAAAACCTCACTAATGTTTGACTTAGCCCACCGTCATTTTTCAAATGCACAGGTTATCACTATTGAGGAGCCTGTAGAATTAATTGATTCTGATTTTATTCAGTTACAAGTTAATGATGTAATTGGGAATAGTTATGATGAATTAATTAAACTTTCTTTAAGGCACCGACCAGATTTACTAATTGTTGGAGAAATTCGAGATCAGCAGACAGCTCGTGCTGTATTGCGTGCAAGTTTAACAGGCTATACAGTTTTTTCTACTATCCATGCGGCTTCCGTGAAGGGAGTGGTTCAACGTTTGTTGGAATTGGGTTTGAGTGATTGGGAATTAAAAAATGGATTAGAGGCAGTTGTTTATCAACGGTTAATAGCGGGAAAAGGAGTATTAGATATTGCGAAAAGTAAATTTGACACTTGGTCGCCCAAAAAATGGAATGAAAAGATTGAAAAATTATATGCAAACGGACATCTTACGGCTATTGAGACCGAAAGGGAGAAAATTAGCATTAATCAAGCAAGCAAAATTGATACAACTGATGGGGAATCTTTTGAATAATGGTTTCCATTTGGGAGAAGTTATCAATTTTTTAGCCTTATCAAAATTAGTAGAAAAAGAGTTTGTATTTAAAATGCACCAAGGTCTTAGTTCTGGAAATTCATTATCTGAAATTTTAGAGAGTCTCTCTTTTTCTAAAAATGTTGTGACACAACTTGCTTTGGTAGAAGTGCATGGGAATTTAGTAGGAACAATGCAATTGGTAGAACTGCATTTAAAAAAGCAGCTTAAGGTCAAAAAGAAATTAATTGAAGTGGCAACTTATCCAGTTGTATTGTTGGTATTTCTCATTGGAATTATGTGGGGCTTGAAAAATTATTTATTACCTCAAATTGATAAGGGAAATAATTTTGCTACTTTATTAATTAATCATTTACCGCTAGTATTTTTTTCTGTTGGTGCTTTAATCATTTTACTGACAAGTTTATCAATAATAATATTCAAACATCTTTCAGCACTCACTAATTTTACTTTTTTGGTCAAAGTTCCATTAGTAAGTTCTTTTGTTCGCTTGTATTTGACCGCTTATTTCTCCAGAGAATGGGGAAATTTAATTGCTCAAGGCGTTGAATTGCGACAAATAATAGAATTGATGAAAAAGCAGAAAAGTCGCATTTTTGCGGAAGTTGGAATTAAACTTGATTTGGGTTTGAAGGCTGGTCAGAATTTTGAGCAAGCTGTCAGTCATTTTTCGATTTTTTTACCAGAACTTTCTTTGATGATTGAGTACGGCGCGATTAAAGATAAATTAGGATTGGAGCTTTCTGTTTATGCTGATGAATGTTGGGAACAATTCTTTTCTAAGATAGACCGTCTAATGCAATTAATACAACCCCTTATTTTTATTTTTGTTGCTTTGATGATTGTCTTATTGTATGCAGCAATGTTGTTACCCATTTATTCAAATATGGGTTCTGGAATTTAAAAAAAGGAAGGAAATTTATGAAAATAGAAAATATAACTTTAAGAATGAGCAAAGCTTTGTCATTAATTAAAATTCACGGAAGAAAACTTTGGCAAAAAAAGCAAAAAGCATTTACCTTGATTGAGATGTTAATTGTGTTGGCAATTATCAGTATTTTAATTTTGCTTTTTGTACCAAATTTGATAAAAGAAAAAGCACAAGTTCAAAAAACTGGTGAAGCAGCAGTAGTTAAAGTAGTTGAAAGTCAGGCACAACTTTATGAGTTGGATCATGATAATGATAAGCCAAACCTATCAGAACTTTTAAGTGCGGGGATGATTACGCAAAAGCAAGTCACGGCCTATGATGATTACTATGACCAGAATAAAAATGAACAGCGCAATTTCGATGATTAGAGCCTTCACATTGTTAGAATCTCTACTGGTATTACTTATTGTCTCTTTTATCACCCTCTTTTTCTCAGCAGAATTGACTCAAACAGTGCATTTATTTAAGGGAGAACTCTTTGTTTTACAGTTTGAAAATTTATACAAAATAAGTCAGGAGAATGCAGCGCTACAAAGTAGTTCAGAAAATTTAGGAAGTAAAAATGGGAAATTGATTTATGAAAACAAAGAGATAGATATTCCCAAAGAGGTTGAAATGGCAGAATTTTTGATTAAATTTGATGAGAAAGGGGGGAACTCAAGTTTACAGAAAATCAAAGTTTATTTACCTTATGAGAAGAAAACAATTTTATATCAAATGGAGATGGGGAGTGGAAAATATAAAAAGAAAATCAATTAAGGGATATATACTTCTTGAGAGTCTAATTAGTATGGCATTATTGAGCTTTTTGGTCACTTTTCTCTTAAGTGCTCTTACTAATTCTCGTCAGCAAGAGGTACAAGAAAATCAACAAATTGAGTCTTTAAATGTAGCTCAGATGGCAATAGAAAGCCAACTGACAGAACTATCATTGAATGGTTCTGTTATAAAAATAAGACAAGATTCGACTGCCATCATTATTAGTGACCATGGAAAGGAAATTTTGCGACTTGAAGCTCAAAATTAGGGCATTTACTTTACTTGAATGTCTCGTAGCACTTTTGGCAATTTCTGGTTCAGTGCTAGTCATCTCAGGGCTGACTAGAATGATTGAAGAACAGATGAAAATAAGCCAGAATGATAGTAGGAAAGATTGGCAAATATTTTGTGAACAAATGCGTTCAGAACTCTCCGGAGCAAAATTAGACAATGTGAATCAAAATTTTTTGTATGTGACCAAAGATAAGAAGTTACGGTTCGGATTAGTAGGGGATGATTTTCGTAAAAGTGATGATAAAGGGCAAGGATACCAACCCATGCTTTATGATTTAAAAGGAGCAAAAATTCAGGCAGAAGAAAATTTGATAAAAATAACAATTGATTTTGATAATGGAGGTGAGCGAGTATTTATTTATCGATTTACAGATACAAAGTAAAAGGAGGGATACTTTTATATACTTTGGTTTTACTGCTAATTTTTTCTTTATTTCTACAGTTTTATTTGCAAAAACAGGTGCTTACAGCTCAGCAATTGAAAATAGAAAAGGAGCGACTGACAGCCGAATTAATGGTTTCATTGGCTCTTAAAAAGGATTTGAAAACGAGTGGTCAACTTAATTTTGATTGTGGAAATTTAACTTATAAATTACTGACAGATCTGTCAGCTGATTCAACTAGCGGTGGTCAAACTGTTAGTAATAAAACTTATTGTTTTGATGTTCGGCTTAAGGATGGAAGGATTTTTCAAATAAAAAAGTAAAAAATAATGTTAACTGGTTGACATTATTTTTACTTTGCTATATAATTAACCAGTAAACTAATTATGGAGGACGAAATACTATGAGTTTAGCAAATCAAATCGACCAGTTTCTTGGGGCAATCATGCAGTTTGCAGAAAACAAGCATGAAATATTACTCGGCGAATGCGAAAGTAATGTTAAGCTAACAAGCACGCAAGAACATATCTTAATGATTCTAGCTGCAGAGGTTTCGACAAACGCGAGAATTGCCGAGCAACTCAAGATTTCGCCAGCAGCGGTAACTAAAGCTCTCAAAAAATTACAAGAGCAAGAACTGATTAAATCAAGTCGGGCAACAAATGACGAACGCGTAGTCCTTTGGAGTCTGACAGAAAAAGCAGTTCCAGTTGCTAAAGAACATGCTGCTCATCATGAGAAAACTCTAAGTACCTACCAAGAATTAGGAGACAAATTTACTGACGAAGAACAAAAAGTGATAAGTCAATTCTTATCAGTACTTACGGAGGAGTTTCGATGAAGAAAATATTGATGTTATTTGCTATTCCGGCAGTTTTACTTCTTGCTGGTTGTCAAAAAACAGCAGACAAACCAGAAGTTGTGACAACTTTTGAGCCGATGTATGAATTTACGAAAGCAATTGTTGGAGATAAGGTTAAAATTGAAAATATTGTTCCGGCGAATCAAGAAGTTCACGAATTTGAACCGAGTGCCAAGCAAGTTGCAACAATGACAAATGCTCAAGCTATTATTTATAATTCTGATGACCTTGAAAAATGGGCTCTGAAAGTGAATAATAAAGGAGTCAAAATAGAAGCAAGCAAAGACGTTAATAAAATTAAAGGAGATCCACATACTTGGATTAGTCCAAAGCAAGCAATTATTGAAGTTAATACAATTGCTGAGGAATTAGGGAAAAAATTCCCAGAAGATAAGACAACTTTTAACAAGAATGCAGCAAATTATGTTGTCAAATTAAAAAAGTTAGATAGTGAATTTGACACTCTGAAAAATGCCAAGCAAAAAACATTTATCACACAACATGAAGCCTTTGCTTACCTTGGACGTGATTATGGTTTGAAAGAAATTGCTATTGCTGGACTCGACCCAGAAGTTGAGCCATCAGCTTCAACACTTGCTACTTTAAAGACTGAAATGGAAAAAGCCGGACTTAAAAATGTTTACTTTGAAGGAAATGCAAATAGTAAAATTGCAGAAACTTTGGCAAAATCAGTTGGAGCAAACCTAATTGGTATCAATACCGTTGAAGGCTTGTCGGACCAACAGAAAAAAAATGGGGATAACTATCTCACATTGATGCAAGAAAACTTGACAGCTTTGAAGAAAACAATCAAGTGAGTTTAAGGGAAAATTAAGAAGAAGGAATTATAATGAACTTCTTCCAAAAATATCTTTTCATAAAACTCCTTGAAACTCTCGTTCTTATGAACGGGAGTTTCGTGTTTTTGAATAAAAAATAAGAGGCACTAGATAGTTCTATAATTAGGGCTACTATTAAAGATAAAAAGAGAAAAAAATGAGATATATCAATGTTGAAAATCTGACCTTCTACTATGATAGAGAGCCAGTGTTAGAAAATATTAGCTACCATGTGGACTCTGGCGAATTTGTCACCTTAACTGGAGAAAATGGAGCGGCAAAATCAACTTTAATTAAAACAACTTTGGGTATTTTAAAACCAAAGAAAGGGAAAATAACGATTTCTTCTAAAAATAATAGAGGAGAAAAGTTGCGAATCGCCTACCTTCCACAGCAAGTTGCAAGTTTTAACGCAGGATTTCCAAGTTCTGTTCATGAATTTGTCATGAGTGGACGCTATCCAAGACAGGGGTGGTTTAAAAAAATGGGTGCTCATGATTTAGAACATGTCAAGGTAGCTCTTGATTCAGTTGGTATGTGGGACTATCGCGATAAACGGATTGGCGAACTTTCGGGAGGTCAAAAGCAAAGGATTGCTATTGCGAGAATGTTTGCTAGTGACCCTGATTTATTTATCCTTGATGAACCAACAACTGGTATGGATGATGTATCAAGTAGTGATTTTTATCAGTTGATGCATCATGCGGCCCATAAGCATGGGAAAGCAGTCCTAATGGTCACTCATGATCCTGAGGAAGTGAAAGATTTCGCTGACCGTAACATTCATCTATTAAAAGACAAAAATGGAAAGTTTGCTTGTTTTGATTTGCATACTGACCGTGATAGAGTTCTCCAAGAAGAGCAAGAAGAATTAGAGGAGAAAGCAAATGTTTGAATTATTCCAGTATGATTTTATGAGGAATGCTCTCTTAGCAGCGACAGCAATTTCAATTTTCTCGCCATTACTTGGTGTATTTCTTGTCCTGCGTAGACAAAGTCTAATGTCGGACACATTATCGCATGTTTCTTTAGCGGGTGTTGCCTTTGGCGTGCTATTAAGTTGGAATCCAACGATTACTACTTTAATTACCGTAGTGATTGCTGCAGTTTTTCTAGAATATTTGAGAACGATTTATCATAATTACATGGAAATTGCGACGGCGATTTTGATGTCGGCGGGTCTTGCTATTGCTTTATTAATTTTAAATTCTTCCAAAGGAGCAACCTCTGTAAGTTTAGAGCAATATTTGTTTGGTTCAATTATCACAATTTCACTTTCGCAAGTAATTATGCTCTTTGTTTTGGCTGCAGTTGTTCTACTCGGATTTATTCTATTTTTACGTCCGCTTTATGTGATGACATTTGATGAAGATACGGCATTTGTTGATGGACTTCCAGTTCGTTGGATTTCAATTGCTTTTAATATTGTGACAGGGATTGCGATTGCACTGATGATTCCGGCAGCGGGAGCTCTATTGGTATCAGCTATCATGGTGTTACCAGCTTCGATTGCGATGCGATTAGGAAAATCTTTCAAGGCTGTGCTTTTTATCTCAGTTATTGTTAGCTTTATTGGGTTAAATGCTGGTTTGATTGCTTCTTATTATATGGATGCGCCAGCCTCTGCCGCAATAACTTTGATTTTCATTGTTCTTTTCTTAGTTACTTCAAGTTTAAAACGATTAATTAGAGCATAAAATAAAAAAGAAGTACTGAAGTTACTTCTTTTTTATTTTATTTAGAATGTTTGAAAAGCTAGGGCTCGGTGCAGAAATGTTTAAAAGTTGATTAGTGAAGGGATGGGGGATAATGATGCTTTCAGCATGTAGCATCAAGCGCGAGGTGCTTTTTTGACCATATAAAGCATCTCCAATGATAGGGTGACCTAAAGAGGATAAATGAATACGAATTTGATGTGTTCGTCCTGTATCCAAAATACATTTAACTAAACTTTTGTCAGTAAAATTTTGTATAAGTTGAACATGTGTGATTGCTTTTTGCCCATTTTTAGAAATGATTCGTTTATTCTTTTCATGACGATTTTGTCCAATGGCTTGGTTGATGGTAAAGGTTTCTTCCAAGAAATGGCCAGCAACAAGAGCTAAATATTCACGATGAATTTTATTTTCTTCAAACATTTTTCCAAGAATTGGCAGTACGAATTGATTTTTGGCAAATAAAACAGCTCCAGAAGTTGCCTGGTCAAGTCGATGAACCACAAAAACATTTTGATTAATTGCTGCTGCAACATGATTTTGTAAAGCAATTTCATCAGCTGTATTGCCGTGAGTTTTCATTCCTTCAGGTTTATTGACTACAATCAAATGTTCATCCTCATAGAGAATATCTGCTAAGGATGCTGAGCCAAATTTTAATGACAAATTTGAAAAATCTTCTTTATCAAAAATAAGAGTCACCTTATCTCCAGCATGAAGTAGTTGATTCTCATCGATTATTTGATCATTGACTAAAGAATGTTTTTTCATTCGTAAAAAATGTCTTTGTTTACGCGGGACGAGCCAAGTTTTTTCAAGTAAATCTGAAAGAACTTGTGGGATAAAATTTTCGGGTAAAATGAAGTTAAATTCCATAATCACATTATACTATAAGTTTTTAGTTGCCCCCAAAATATAAAGAGCTCAAATTGTGAATATCGAAAGAATTACTTTTCAATTAACTCTAGGTTTGTTATAATCAAAGTATCTTCTTAAAAATACGTAATAAAAATAACTCAAAGTGTAAAAAAATGATAAATATTATGAGTGGAATTATAGAAAGAGAAAAAATGCTAACAAAAAAATTTAAAGAGACATTAGAATATGAAGGGTCAGTTTCCTTAACTTCATGGGGGTCTGACAATCATCCACATGTTACGGGAACATGGATTTCTTATTTACATCTTACCAATGATGAACGGATATTGGCACCAGCGGCAGGGATGCATTATTTAGAAGAAGACATTAAAGTAAATGATACAATTTATCTTATGCTTGGGGTTAGAGAAGTCGAAGGTAAAAATGGCTATCAAGGGATTGGCTTTAGGGTGAGTGCTAAAGCAAAACTTATTTCAAGTGGTCCAGACTATGCGATGATGAAAGAGAAATATCCGTTTTTAAGAGCAGTTCTTGAACTTACTCCGTTGGAAGTAGAGCAACTATTATAAAGATAATATTTCATCTTATGAAAGTTTATCTATAAAATTAAATGAGTTTTTGAATAATTATATAATGATTTATTAATTATTTTTTTAATATAATAGTTATTAAGGGGGGAGAACATGAAGTTTTATGATATTGAATTTTTAAAATCTCAAGCTGGACTTAGCGATTATCTTCGGTATATCTTTATTTTTGGGAGTCTTGTAGTTCTTGTTATTGTATTTGCTATATATATTAAGCATAGAATTAAAACGAAATATAGAGATCTTAGTATTATTTTATTATTATTTATTATTTTAGAAATCGGTATACAATATTCCAATTATCAAATTAACCAGTCTAAGCATACTCAATCTTCACAGATGGTTGGATTCATTGAAAGAGTCGCTAAAAATGAAAGAACGGATAAAAATAATATTTTTGTTAATTCCACACAATTAGCTGATGGCGTGATTATAAAAATAAAAGGTGATTATTATAAAGTTAATCTTAGTACTGATCAGCAATCATATACCCTTACCAAAAGTTACTTGATTAATCCAGAAAAATAAAAAATTTAGGAGTTATAATGCAATTATACAGTCCAATAATATTAAAATTTGCTTTAGGGATTATTTGTTTAATTATTCAAATAAATTTAATGGGCAAAGGTAATCTTGCTCCCTCATCAGCAATGGACCAAGTTCAAAATTATGTTTTAGGTGGAATTATTGGTGGAGTCATTTATAATGATTCTATTACGGTCTTACAATTTGTCTTGGTTCTAATCATATGGACGCTGTTGGTATTAATTTTGAAATTTGCAAAGGAGCACAATCGCTATGTAAAATTAATCATTGATGGTAAACCCTTGACTCTAATTCAAGATGGGAAAGTTAGAGTAAATGAATGTCTCAAAAATGGAATCTCTGCTAATGAATTAATGTTTAAATTACGTTCCAATGGTATCTATGAGATACATAATGTTAAAAGAGCTATTTTAGAGCAAAATGGTCAATTGACATTGATTGAATTTGGCGGTGAAAATATTAAATATCCAATTATTGTTGATGGACAAGCAAATTTTGATGTTCTCGAATTAATTGATAAAGATGAAGTTTGGCTTGAACAACAGATTAATTTGCAAGGGTACAACCAAATCAAGGAAATTTATTTAGGGGAATACTTATCAGGTGAACTTAAGCTTTACGGATATACAAAGTAAATATTAGTAGGTGAATACTTTTCTTTTAATTTAAATTTAGCTAAATTATAGATGGATTTACAAATGATAAAAGTCTCAAAAGATGATTATTTATTGTCGCTATATTGATAATAAAGATATAAATTTTATAAATAGAATTTTGATACTGAAAGTAAAACAATTGAAAAATCCTTAGAAATCTTTATAATAAAACATAAATCCCTTTCGTTTTACAAATTTATATTGTAGTCCAAAGGGATTTTTGATAAAATAAGCAAAACTGAAAAGATGAAAACTAGAGGTCTTACAAATATGTAAGGAAAAAAAATCGGAAAAGTATTAAAATAAGATATTGATGTATTCATTTGAGTAAGTATAGAAATAAAAAATATCTGAGGGAAGTATAGATGCCTGAAAATAAGAATTTCAGTCGGCGTAGTAAAAAAGAAACAGGAAAGAAAAGTTTAAAAATTCCTAAAATACGCCCTAAAAAACAAAAAAAACTTGAAGAAGAAATAGAAAAACCAGCTAAAACTAAATTTGGTAAATTTATGAGACCGATAAAACGTTTCTGGAAACGTTATAACTTAACAAAAATTACGATTATTTTTGTTTTGGTAGCGATCGTTGCGACAGGCTCATATCTTTTTTACTTGGCTAAAACAGCAAATGTGAAGGTTCTACAAAGTTCTATTTCTGCTCAGACAGTTATTTATGATAAAGATAATAATGAAGCTGGAAATCTTTATGGCCAAAAGGGAACTCCTGTTAAGATTGACCAAATTTCTAAAAATATTACGAATGCTGTAGTGGCAACAGAAGATAGAACCTTTTATGAAAACCACGGGGTTAATTTGAAACGTTTTGCTCTGGCGGCAGTAACACTTGGTCGTTTTGGGGGTGGTTCAACAATTACTCAACAGTTGGCTAAAAATGCTTACTTGACTCAAGAACAAACCATTGACCGTAAGGCGCGTGAATTTTTCTTGGCTCTTGAAATTAACAAACACTATAGCAAAGATGAGATTTTAGATATGTATTTGAATAACTCTTACTTTGGTAATGGGGTTTGGGGAATTCAAGATGCAGCCTTGAAATATTTTGGTGTTCCAGCCAGTGAAGTAACTGTTGATGAAGCAGCCAGTCTTGCCGGAATGCTAAAAGGTCCTGAAATTTATAATCCTTTATATGAAAAGGGAAAATATGCCACTGACCGTCGCAATACCGTTTTACAAAATATGGTTAATGCTGGCTATCTTGAGCAATCACAAGCAGACAGCTTTATGAAGGTTGATTTACAAGCTCAATTGCAAGATAATTATCAATCTAAAAGTAGTCAATACAAATATCCAAGCTATTATAATGCGGTAATTTCTGAGGCTGAACGTAAGTATGGTTTAACCTTACAAGAAATTATGAATAATGGCTATAAAATTTATACGGGAATGGATCAAAATATGCAGTCAGGTTTACAAAAAACCTATGCGGATCCAAGCTTCTTCCCACAAGCAGCAGATGGAACCTATGCCCAGTCAGCATCGGTGGCAATTGATCCAAAAACAGGAGCTGTTAATGCTCTCGTGGGTAATGTTAATACAGAAGGTTCTAATAGTTTTACTGATTATAACTATGCGACAATGTCTAAACGTTCTCCCGGTTCGGTCATCAAACCATTGATTGTCTATGCTCCTGCAATTGAAGCGGGTTGGTCAATTGACAAAACAGTTGATGACTCTCCGGCTGATTATAATGGTTGGAAGCCAACGGACTTTGATAATCAATGGCGAGGACAAATTCCGATGTATACGGCTTTAGCCAATTCATATAATATTCCAGCCATAAATACCTATCAAGCCATTGGTCCAAAAGTTGGAAATGCTTTGGGACGTGAATTTGGTTTGGATTTAAATAGTAAAAATGATGTTTTACCAACGGCTCTTGGCGCAGGAGTTGAAACAAATCCATGGCAAATTGCTCAGGCTTATCAAGCTTTTGCCAATGGTGGAGTAATGAATGATGCGCATCTCATTACTAAAATTGAAAATGCGGCTGGTCAAGTCGTAAAAACGGCAAAGGTAAACAAAAAACGTGTCGTTAGTAAAGATACTGCCGATAAAATGACTCAAATGATGTTAGGGACTTATACTAATGGTTCTGCTTGGAAAGCTTCACCTAAATCTTATACTTTGGCAGGTAAGACAGGGACTAATGAAGACCAAGACCAGTGGGTAGTCGGTTATACTCCAGATGTTGTGATGGCGCTTTGGGTTGGTTATTCTGATGGTAAATATAAATTGACAGGTTCATCAGAAGGACAAACGTCAGTAATTTTCCGTCAGGAAGCAAGTTATATGTTGCCTTACACCAAAGGAACACCTTTCACAGTTGAAAACCCTTATGCTCAGGCAGGCGTTGCGGCTCAACAACCTTATTGGACTCAACAAAGACAATATCAAGATGATATTGTAGACCAAGAACAGGCAGAAGCGAATACGACTGGAAATACTCCAGAAAGCTCTAGTTCTAGCACTTCAGCATCTTCTGATTCCAATGGTTTGGACCTAGGTAAAATTGGTAAAAATATTGGCGATGCAGCTAAAAATGCTTGGGATAAAGTTAAAGGGGTTTTTGGCAACTAAAAGTAAAAAAAATACTAAAAATATGATAAAATTAAGAAGAAAGCGTAGTAGTTTTAAGACAAAAAGAACTTAAAGAATAAAGATAGAAATCGAGAAGGAAAATGAAGCGTTACGTCACAGGTTTTAATGGATTACGGACTATTGGAGTTTTAACAGTTATTCTTTATCACCTCTGGCCAAATCATGTTCAGGGCGGTTTTCTTGGTGTCGTTTTATTCTTTGTCCTGTCTGGTTATTTGGTGACGGACTCTCTTTTAAGGGAGTATGAAAGAAGTAAAAAGATTAATATTTGGAAGTTTTGGGGCAGAAGAATTAAAAGACTCTATCCTTTATTAATCTCAATCTTTCTTCTTGTGACACCTTATATTATTATCTTCCAACCTAATTTGTGGGCTGGCTTACGTTCAAACTTTCTTTCGGCTGTTTTTTCAGTGCAGAACTGGTGGCAAATTTCGCAAGGAAGTTCTTACTTTGCTGATATTGCTGGGGCTTCGCCCTTTAAACATATTTATTACTTAGCAATTGAAGGACAATTTTTCATCATCTGGCCTTTGCTTTTAATTGTATTACTTAAATTTGTTAAAAAACGGGGTCGAATTTTTATCATTGCTAATGTTTTAGCTATTCTTTCAGCAATTTTGATGGCGGTGCTTTTTGTTCCTGGGGCTGACCCAACACGGGTTTATTATGGAACAGATACGCGGTTCTTTAGCTTAATGATGGGGGCAAGTTTAGCTTTCATCTGGCCTTTAAATAAACTTTCGCATAAGGTTAATAAAAGGGCGACTAAGATTGCTTGGCAGTTGACCATTGGCTTATCTTTAGTTCTATTGGTTGCTTATATCTTCATGCCGGCTCAAGGGACATTTACTTACTATGGCGGAATGTGGCTGGCCAGTCTAGCAAGCGTTATATTAGTAGCACTAGTGGCACACCCAAGTCTACCAGCTAATAAGCTGTTTTCAAATCCTATCTTTGAATACATTGGTTCGCGTTCTTATGGAATTTATCTTTGGCAACTTCCTGTTTTTGCTTTTGCTGAGGCTAAAGTATTAGCACCAACTTCTTGGTACAATTTGATTTGGCAATTAGCGCTCATTCTTATCTTGACTGAACTGTCATATCGTTTGATTGAGTTGCCTACACAGCATTTTGATTATAGTAATGTTTTGGAAATTGTTCAAAATTTCATCCGAGAAAAAGGCTGGAAGTTGAAAAAGAATATTGGACCAATGATTCTTTCTGGACTTATTCTGATAAGTTTAGGTTTCATAATTTTTTCACCTCCTTCACCACATGACCAAAGACTTATTGAAGAAAAAATCATGGCCCAACAAGTTGCTTTGCAAAAGAAACAATTAGCCGAAGCGAATAACAAGGTTCCTCTGTCTTTGAAGACAGTTGCAGAAAAATATGAAATTCAACCAGTTGTTGCTGAAAAAGCTTCACAAATGAATGTTCTAGCACTTGGAGATTCGGTCATGGTTGCCGCTTCAACAAATTTGCAAGAGGTCTTCCCACATATGTATATTGATGCAGCAGTTGGTCGTCAAGCCGAGTCGCTTGCAACAGATTTAACGAATGCTAAGGCTAAAATGCCTAATCCTGATGCTTATCTGATTGGTCTGGGAACAAATGGAACAATTAAAGCAGATGAAATTGAAGCCGCAATGAAGGTTGCAGGTAATAAACCAGTCTATTGGATGAACATTCATGCCGATCGAGTTTGGGCAAAACCTAATAATAATTTACTGACCAAAACGGCTAAGAAATATAAAAACTTAAAAATTATTGATTGGAATAAAAAAGCATCGGGTCATAACGCATGGTTTTACAGTGACAATATCCATCCAAAAGGAACAGGTGCAGAAGAATACGCGACTTTGGTGGCAAACAGTCTGATTAAGGTAGCAAAATAGTTTGCGCTTGTAAATAATTTTTGATAGAATAAGAGATAATATGTTAAGAAAAGCTGGATTAGCGTGTACCGTTTGTGGTTCACGAAATTATACACTCAATCTTTCATCAGTAGCGAAAGAAAAACGAGTTGAAGTTAAAAAGTTTTGCCGTACTTGTGGCAAACACACATTGCACAAAGAAACGCGTTAAATCGTATTACTTTAATAGGATTTGAACACGTCGAACTGACAGACTTGTCAGTAAACTTTTAATAAGAAATGGACTCTGTCAGTAATAATGTGGCAGGGATAGGAAAAGGTTATGTTTAAATTTATTGGTAGCATTGTTGAAGAAATGAAATTGACAACTTGGCCAAGCAGAAAACAATCTGTTCGTGATTTTTTTATGGTCATTGAATATACAGCTTTCTTCTTGGTGTTTATCATAATTTTCGATTGGGTAACTCAACATGGAATTACATTTAGTGTTAGCCACTTGGTACCATTTCTCAAATAAGCGATTAATCTGTCATTTTTGACAGATTTTTCTTTTCTTAACTGACAAAAGTCCTTTTAATTCAAGATAAATATGATATAATAATATTATCTGATAAGGGCTTGGCCCTTTTTCTTGTACCCAAATTACTGACAGAAATGCTCTAGAAGCTCTGTCAGCTGGGATTTCACTAATTAAGTAAAAAAATAAATACAGAGGTATTTCAAATGGAAGATAATAATTTAGTAAGTTTTGACCAAGGTTGGTTTGTTATTCAAACTTATGCAGGTTATGAGCGTAAAGTCAAAGAAGATTTGCTTGAACGTGCTGAACTTTATAATATGGCAGATAAAATCTTGCGCGTCGAAATTCCAACGGAAACAATTCGTACCGAAGTGAACGGTAAAATGAAAGACGTTGAAGAAAACTTGTTCCCAGGATATGTTTTGGTCGAAATGAACATGACTGATGAAGCGTGGTTTATCGTGCGTAATACACCAAACGTTACTGGATTCGTTGGTTCACACGGGAACCGTTCAAAACCTACACCACTTTTTGAACAAGAAATCCAAGATATCTTGGTTGGTATGGGCAAAGTTGTTCGTGAAATCGACTTTGACGTTTTTGTTGGAAAACGTGTGCGTATTGTTGATGGAGCCTTTTCAGGATTTGAAGCGCCAATTACTGAAATCAATGGCGATAAATTGACTTTGACTGTTGATATGTTTGGTCGTGCAACTCCAGTTGAATTGGACATGCACCAAATCGAAGATATTCAAGCCTAATTAATTATTATAAAAAAAGCCACGATGATTCGTGGCTTTTTGCGAGTTTACAGAATATTTGTTATAATTATAAAAAATGTGATTGGGGAATAAATATCATGGTAACTTTTTATCAATCAACACGGGATAAATCAAATAAAAAAACAGCCTCACAAGCTATCTTGCAAGGTTTGGCAGAAGACGGTGGACTTTTTGTTCCTGTTGAATTTCCAAAAGTGGACTTAGATTTTAAAAAATTAAAAAATGCTTCTTATCAGGAAGTTGCTGAACTTGTATTAAAAGCATTTTTTGATGATTTTTCTGCTGATGAAATAAAATTAATGGTGACAAAAGCCTACGGAGAAAAATTTGATAGTCCTGAAATTGCACCGCTCAAAAATCTCGGGAATCACTATATTCTTGAACTCTTTCATGGTGAAACGATCGCTTTTAAAGACATGGCACTTTCTATCTTGCCTCATTTAATGACCCAAGCGGCTAAGAAAAATGGTGTGACCAATGAAATTATTATTCTGACGGCGACTTCTGGGGATACAGGAAAAGCAGCTATGGCAGGTTTTGCTGATGTGCCACAGACAAAAATTATTGTTTTTTATCCTAAAGGTGGAGTCAGCCACATTCAAGAGCAACAAATGCTGACCCAAAAAGGAGCTAATGTTCACGTTGTTGGAATTGATGGAAATTTTGACCAAGCTCAGACAGCAGTAAAAGAAATGTTTAATAATAAAAGCTTGCATGACCAACTTCTGAAGAATCATCAGCAATTTTCGTCAGCAAATTCAATGAATATTGGACGTTTGATTCCACAAGTTGCTTATTATATTTATGCTTACGCACAACTGGTCAAAACTGGTCAAATTACTGACGGAGAAAAAATCAATTTTTCAGTTCCGACAGGAAATTTTGGAAATATTTTAGCCGCTTATTATGCGAAAAAATTAGGCTTACCAGTTGGTCAGCTGATTTGTGCCTCAAATAAAAATAATGTGCTGACTGACTTTTTCAAAACAGGGCTTTATGATAAAAATCGAGAATTTTATGTGACAAGTTCACCGTCAATGGATATTTTGGTTTCTTCAAATCTTGAACGATTGATTTTTGATTTAACTGACGAGAATGATGATGAGACTTTGGCTTTACTGACAGCTTTGTCAGCAGAAGGTCATTATCAAATTTCTAAAAAAATGATGAGTAAGTTACAAGGTTTTATAGCTGACTGGGCATCAGAAGAAGAAATTTCCCAAGAAATTAATGAAACTTTTGAAAATGAAAACTATGTTCTTGACCCCCACACAGCGGTTGCGAACTATGTCTATCATCAAATTCAACCAAAAGAAAAAACAGTTGTTGTCAGCACTGCCAGCCCTTATAAGTTCCCTAAAGTTGTTTTAGAAGGACTTCAAAAGTCAGGAACGGACTTGTCAGAGAAGATAGATGATTTTGCTGCCGTTAAATCACTTGAAAAACTCAGTGGTATTCCATTACCCAAAGCTGTGTTAGGACTTGAAAAAGCTGAAATTTTGCATCATACAGTAGTTCCAGTTCAGGAAATGCAAAAAGAAGTAGAGAAATACCTTGGTTTAAAATGAAAACAAATAAAGAAATATTAAAATTCGCCCTTCCTGCGATTATTGAAAATTTCTTGCAAATGTTAGTTGGGGTGAGTGATACAATGATTGTTGCTCACCTTAGTCTTTCTGCTGTGGCCGCAGTTTCTCTTGCGAATAATTTAATTACGGTATATCAGGCAATATTTATCGCCCTAGGAACAATTATTTCAAGTTTATTTGCCAAGGTATTTATTGAAAAAAAGGCAAAAGAAAAGCCGAAGGAATTAATTAATTCTGCAACTAAACTCACCGTTTTAATCGGTTTAGTTTTTGGTCTATTTTCCCTTTTTGCTGCTCAACCGATTCTTTATTTGTTGGGGGCTCGTCAGCAAGTTTTAGAACTTTCAATCATTTATCTGAGTTTAGTGGGTGGTTTGATTGTTCTTTTAGCTTTAATGACAACTTTTGGGGCCTTTTTGCGGGCTGATGGAAACACAAAGACACCCATGTGGGCGTCTTTCTTTGCAAGTGTTCTAAATTTATTATTTTCAATTGTTTTTATCTTTGTTTTTCATTTAGGCGTCTTAGGAACGGCACTTGGAGCAGTTCTTGCCAGAGTAATTGGGACAGCTTTCCTCTATTATAAATTAAAAGAAAAACGGCCCAGTCTTCAATTTTATAAAGTAAAACTCAATCGTCAGTTAATCAAGCTAAGTCTACCTGCGGCAGGAGAAAGATTATCCATGAGATTGGGTGATTTATTAATCATGATGATTATTGTCCGTTTAGGAGAACGTGTCTTTGCGGGAAATGCAATTGGCGAGAGCATTACACAATTTAATTATATGCCAGTCTTTGGAATGGCAACCGTGACAGTGATTTTAGTAGCACAGGCAACCGCTGAAAATAATATTGAAAATATTAAAGCTTATATCAAAAAGACTTATTGGTTGGCAACAAGTATGATGTTTATCATTGGATTAGTTCTTTTACTGACAGCTAATATGCTAAATCAGCTATTTACTACTGATAGGATTGCTATGGGCGCAAGTACGACAGTCATCTTATTTTCTTTTTTAGCGACTTTTTTCGTCACAGGAGCAACGACTTACACGGCGGCTTTTCAAGGAATTGGAAATACCAAACTTCCGTTTTATGCAACAACTTTAGGCATGTTTGGCATTCGGTTAATCTTAGGCGCATTTTTAGCTTTAGTATTGAAGCTAGGCTTAGAAGGTGTTTGGTTGGCGGTCTTGCTTGATAACTTTTTTAGATTCGTTTTTCTTAAGATAAAATTTAACTATACATTTTCGTCACGAACGTAACTTTAAGTATCTTAATTGAAATTTTGTAAAAACAGTGATATAATAATGAAATATAACATTGGATGTCTAGGAGATTTACGAATGCTTGTTTGGAGACGGAAAGGATTACTTGTTGTGTTATCCTATATTTTTGGAATTGTTTTATGGTTCGGGGTTGGAGTATTTTTAGGGCCAGTATTGGGAGAAAAATCTCATACCTTTGCAATTTTAGATGGTTCGCTGTTGCTTATCCCTGCATTCTTTAATTTTGTTTTTTGCAAATACTTTCTTAAAGATGAGACAGAAAAAGTATTAACCGATGAAAAAGGAGAGGCTTATCGAGTAAATAATTACAGCACTCTTTACTGTCTTCGAAATAAAACATGGACAAAAATCAGTATAACTGTGGGTGTCTTCCTTTGGGCTATTCAAGTATACGGCAGTTTTTATCAATAAAAAAATTACTGACAGAATGATCAGTAATTTTTTTAATTATTTTTTCAACAAGTCGCGAATTTCTTGGAGAGTTTCCAATTCTTCGTTTTTTTGTTCTTCAACAATTTCTTCCTTTTTAGGGAAAAGTTTGTTGATAAATTTGATAAGAACGAAAATAACAAAAGCTGTAATGACGAAATTGATAACATCGTTTAAGAAAGCTCCGTAAGTAAATTTAGTCTTACCAACAGTTACTGATAAGTGGGCAAGAGCGCTGCTTTGGACGAACATTCCGATCAAAGGGTTAATCAAATTATCAACCAAAGATTTAACTAAAGCAGTGAAAGCTGCCCCGATGATAACCCCAACGGCCAAGTCTAAGACATTGCCACGCAAAATAAAGTTTTTAAATTCCTTTAACATAAATCCTCCTATATAAATAGTTTATAAAACCTTTAATCAAATTATATCAAAAAGTTTAAAGATGACAAAGTGTGGGTTCTTGTCTTTTTCAGTAAATTCATTGATTTTATTTAAAATTTTAAAAGATATATAAAAAGAACTGGAAAGAATGAAAAAAAGTCTAAAAAGTCCTTGACAAGGCACATCTCCTTTGATAGAATAGACAAGTGCTGTTAAAAACAGTATGTAGCGACGAAACGAGAGGTTGCGACACACCCGAAGGTATTGCCATACCTAACGTGTCGGTTTTCCCGTGGAGCTAGCCTATTGAATACAATAGACGAGAGGAGAAAAAATGGCAACTAAAAAAATTCGCATTCGCTTGAAAGCATACGAACATCGTATCCTTGACGCAGCTGCAGAAAAAATCGTAGAAACTGCTAAACGTACAAACGCAGAAGTAAGTGGTCCAATTCCACTTCCAACTGACCGTAGCGTCTACACTGTTATCCGCGCGACTCACAAATATAAAGACTCACGCGAACAATTCGAAATGCGTACACACAAACGCTTGATCGACATCATCGAACCAACACAAAAAACTGTTGATTCACTTATGAAACTCGATTTGCCAAGTGGTGTAAACATCGAAATTAAACTCTAATTAAGAAAGGTAATTCTCATGTCAAAAGGAATCTTAGGGAAAAAAGTGGGAATGACTCAAATCTTCACAGACAACGGTGAATTAATTCCTGTTACTGTGATCGAAGCGACTCCAAACACAGTTCTTCAAGTTAAATCTGTCGAAACAGACGGTTACGAAGCAACTCAAGTTGGTTTCGATACACTTCGTGAAGTTTTGACCAACAAACCTGCCAAAGGTCATGCTGCTAAAGCTAATACGACTCCTAAGCGCTTCGTTCGTGAATTCAAAGGACTCGAAGGCGCTGAAGTAGGAGCAGAAATCACTGTTGATACATTTGCAGCCGGAGATGTTGTTGATGTTACCGGAACTTCTAAAGGTAAAGGTTTCCAAGGCCCAATCAAACGTCATGGTCAATCACGTGGTCCTATGGCCCACGGTTCACGTTACCACCGTCGTCCTGGTTCAATGGGTCCTGTTGCAGCTAACAAAGTTCCAAAAGGTAAAAAACTTGCTGGACGTATGGGTAACAAACGCGTTACTGTACAAAACCTTGTTATTGCACAAGTGCTTCCTGAAAAGAACGTTATCCTTGTAAAAGGTAATGTCCCAGGTGCTAAGAAATCATTGATTGTTGTTAAATCAGCAATCAAAGCTAAATAAGAAGGAAAGGAGATAGAAATCTATAATGGCAAAAGTATCATTATTTAAACAAGATGGTTCACAAGCTGGTGAAGTTACACTTAACGACTCAGTATTTGGTATCGAACCAAACGAATCTGTCGTATTCGACGTTGTAATCTCACAACGCGCTAGCCTTCGCCAAGGTACACATGCACACAAAAACCGTTCTGCTGTATCTGGTGGTGGTAAAAAACCATGGCGTCAAAAAGGTACAGGTCGTGCCCGTCAAGGTTCTACCCGCTCTCCACAATGGCGTGGTGGTGGTACTGTCTTCGGACCGAACCCACGTAGCTACGCTTACAAACTTCCACAAAAAGTTCGTCAATTGGCGCTTAAATCAGTTTACTCAACAAAAGTTGCTGATGGTAAATTAATCGCTGTTGATACACTTGACTTTGCAGCTCCAAAAACTGCTGAATTTGCAAAAGTAATTTCAGCACTTTCAATCGAACGTAAAGTACTTGTGGTTCTTCCAAACGAAGGTAACGAATTTGCAGAACTCTCTGCACGCAATCTTGAAAACGTGAAAGTTACAACTGCTAATTCAGCATCTGTACTTGACATCGTTTCTGCTGACAAACTCCTTGTGGTTCAATCAGCATTGACACAAATTGAGGAGGTTCTTGCATAATGTCACTTTATGATATCATCCGTAAACCTATCATTACTGAAGCTTCTATGGCTGCTATGGATCAAAAGAAATACACTTTTGAAGTTGATTCACGTGCGCATAAACTTCTCATCAAACAAGCTGTTGAAGCTGTCTTTGATGTAAAAGTTGCCTCAGTAAATACTATCAGCGTTAAACCAAAATCTAAACGAGTTGGTAAATACACTGGTACTAAATCAGGCTACAAAAAAGCTATCGTTACTTTGACTGAAGATTCTAAAACAATTGAAATCTTCGGCGAAGACGCAGAATAATAGAGGAGGAAAATCGTGGGAATTAAAGTTTACAAACCTACCACAAACGGTCGCCGTAACATGACTGGTAGCGACTTCGCTGAAATCACTACAAGTACTCCTGAAAAGAGCTTGCTTGTAAGCATGAGCAAAACAGCTGGTCGTAATAACACTGGTCGTATCACAGTTCGTCACCACGGTGGTGGTCACAAACGTAAATATCGTATGATCGACTTCAAACGTACAACTGACAACGTAGTTGCTAAAGTTGCTACAATTGAATACGATCCAAACCGTACAGCAAACATCGCATTGATTGTTTACGCTAACGGGGTTAAATCATACATCTTGGCTGCTAAAGGCCTTGAAGTTGGAATGACAGTTGTATCTGGCCCTGATGCCGATATTAAAGTTGGTAACGCGTTGCCACTTGCTAACATTCCAGTTGGTACATTGATCCACAACATTGAATTGAAACCTGGTAAAGGCGGACAATTGGTTCGTTCAGCTGGTGCTTCAGCTCAAGTACTCGGTTCAGAAGGTAAATATACACTCGTTCGTCTTCAATCAGGCGAAGTTCGTATGATTCTTTCAACTTGCCGTGCTACAATCGGTGTTGTTGGTAATGAACAACAAAGCTTAATCAACCTTGGTAAAGCAGGACGTACACGTCACATGGGTATCCGCCCAACAGTACGTGGTTCTGTAATGAACCCTAACGATCACCCACACGGTGGTGGTGAAGGTCGTCAACCAGTTGGTCGCAAGTCTCCAATGACTCCATGGGGTAAACCAGCCCTTGGTCTCAAGACTCGCAACAAGAAAGCAAAATCAAGCAAACTTATCGTTCGTCGTATCAACGACTAATAAGTCGCTTTATTTTCACAAGAGCCTTCTCGGCGTCTTGTTAAATTTGATAAAATTTATTATCAAATTTAATGAGATGTCGAAAGTGCATCTATAAATTCCGCCAACTCCGCCTTAGTAGCGGCAGTGGTACAAATATTTAAAGGAGAAACTCGCAAAATGGGTCGTAGTCTTAAAAAAGGACCTTTCGTCGATGAGCATTTGATGAAAAAAGTTGAAGCTCAAACCAACGCCGAAAGAAAATCTGTGATCAAAACTTGGTCACGCCGTTCTACAATCTTTCCAAACTTTGTAGGACTTACAATTGCTGTTTACGATGGTCGCAAACACGTACCAGTTTATGTTCAAGAAGATATGGTTGGACACAAACTTGGTGAATTCGCACCAACTCGTACTTACCGTGGTCACGCTGCTGACGACAAGAAAACACGTCGCTAATAGGAGGAGAAAAAAATGGCAGAAATTACTTCAGCTAAAGCAACTGCAAAAACAGTTCGCGTTTCACCTCGTAAGACTCGTCTTGTTATCGATCTTATCCGCGGGAAACGTGTTGCAGATGCAATTGCAATCTTGAAATTTACACCGACTAAAGCTGCTGTAGAAGTTGAAAATGTACTTAATAGTGCTATCGCTAATGCAGAAAATAACTTTGGTCTTGAAAAAGCTAACTTGGTAGTAAGCGAAACATTCATTAACGAAGGTCCAACAATGAAACGTTTCCGTCCACGTGCCAAAGGTTCAGCTTCACCAATTAACAAACGCACAGCTCACATTACTGTAGTTGTAGCTGAGAAAGAATAAGGAGGTAAAAACGTGGGTCAAAAAGTACATCCAATAGGAATGCGTGTTGGCGTTATTCGTGATTGGGATGCCAAATGGTATGCTGAAAAAGAATATGCGGATTACCTTCACGAAGACTTGGCAATTCGTCAACTTATCCAAACTAAACTTGCTGATGCATCAGTATCATTGATTGAAACTGAACGTGCAATTAACAAAGTTATTGTAACTTTGCACACTGCTAAACCAGGTATGGTTATTGGTAAATCAGGAGCTAACGTTGATGCACTCCGTGCAGAACTCAACAAACTTACTGGTAAACAAGTTCACATCAACATCGTTGAAATCAAAAAACCTGATTTGGACGCTCATCTTGTTGGTGAAGGAATTGCTAAACAACTTGAAGCACGTATCGCTTTCCGTCGTGCTCAAAAACAAGCCATCCAACGTGCTATGCGCGCTGGTGCAAAAGGGATCAAAACTCAAGTTTCTGGTCGTTTGAATGGTGCTGATATTGCCCGTGCTGAAGGATATTCAGAAGGTACAGTTCCACTCCACACACTCCGTGCGGACATCGACTACGCTTGGGAAGAAGCAGACACAACTTATGGTAAACTCGGCGTTAAAGTTTGGATCTACCGTGGTGAAGTTCTCCCTACTAAAAAATCTGTGAAAGGAGAAAAATAATCCATGTTAGTACCAAAACGTGTAAAACACCGTCGTGAATTCCGCGGTAAAATGCGTGGTTATGCTAAAGGTGGCGACACAGTATCATTCGGTGAATATGGTCTTCAAGCGACTACATCTCACTGGATTACTAACCGCCAAATTGAAGCAGCTCGTATTGCTATGACTCGTTACATGAAACGTAACGGTCAAGTTTGGATTAAAATTTTCCCTCACAAATCATACACTGCCAAAGCTATTGGTGTGCGTATGGGTTCAGGGAAAGGTGCTCCTGAAGGATGGGTTGCTCCAGTTAAACGTGGCGTTGTCATGTTTGAATTGGGCGGCGTTGATGAAGCAACTGCACGCGAAGCGTTGCGTCTTGCATCACACAAACTTCCTGTTAAAACTAAATTTGTGAAACGAGGTGAAGCGTAATGAAATTGAGCGAAACTAAATCACTTCTTAAAGATTTGCGCGCTTTGTCAGTTGAAGAATTGACAACTCGTGAAGCTGAATTGAAAAAAGAATTGTTTGATCTTCGTTTCCAAGCTGCTGCTGGTCGTCTCGAAAACACAGCTAAGCTTGACGAAGTCAAGAAAACTATTGCACGTGTAAAAACTGTGCAAGCTGAATTGAACAAATAATAGGTCAGGAGAAACTATAAATGGAACGCAAACAACGTAAAGTTTATCAAGGCCGCGTGGTTTCAGACAAAATGGATAAAACTATCACAGTTGTCGTAGAAACTAAGCGTAACCACCCTGTCTATGGTAAACGTATCAACTATTCAAAAAAATATAAAGCTCACGACGAAAACAACTCTGCAAAAACTGGCGACATCGTTCGTATCATGGAAACTCGTCCTTTGTCTAAAGACAAACATTTCCGTCTTGTAGAAATCGTTGAAGAAGCAGTTATTATCTAAGCAAAACTAGGAGGAATATAGCATGATTCAAACAGAATCTCGTTTGAAAGTTGCAGATAACTCAGGTGCTAAAGAACTTTTGACTATCCGTGTCCTCGGTGGTTCATCACGTAAGTTCGCTGGTATCGGTGATATCGTTGTAGCTACAGTTAAATCAGCTGCCCCTGGTGGAGCAGTTAAAAAAGGTGAAGTTGTGAAAGCAGTCATCGTTCGTACTAAATCTGGTGCGAAACGTCCTGACGGTTCATACATCAAATTTGATGAAAATGCAGCAGTGCTCATCCGTGACGATAAAACTCCTCGCGGAACACGTATCTTTGGCCCAGTTGCCCGCGAACTCCGCGAAGGTGGCTACATGAAGATCGTTTCACTTGCTCCAGAAGTACTCTAATCAAGCATTATAGAGATATGGTTTTGTCGGAAAATTTTTTTGACAGAGTCATATTTTACTGTTATTATTAACAGAATAGTCCCCTGATAGTAAAATATGAGGGTGCCCATCGGGCGTAAGAAAGGAAATAAACATGTTTGTAAAAACTGGTGATACAGTTAAAGTTATCGCAGGTAAAGACCGCGGTACTACTGGTAAAGTAATCAAAGCTTTGCCAAAAGTAAATAAAGTTGTCGTTGAAGGTGTTGCTATCATGAAGAAACACCAAAAACCAAACTCAGAAAACCCAAGTGGTGCTATTCTTGAAATCGAAGCTCCTATCCACGTTTCTAACGTACAAGTGCTCGACAAAAATGGCGTTGCTGGTCGTGTAGGTTACAAAGTTGTTGACGATAAAAAAGTTCGTTTCAACAAAAAATCTGGCGAAATTTTAGACTAAGGCGGAAAGGAGAAATAATATGACTAATCGTTTGAAAGAAAAATATACTAACGAAGTAGTACCAGCGTTGACTGAACAATTCAACTACACTTCAATCATGGCTGTACCAAAAGTTGATAAAATCGTTATCAACATGGGTGTTGGAGATGCTGTAAACAACTCTAAAAACCTTGATAAAGCTGTTGCTGAATTGGCTTTGATCTCTGGTCAAAAACCATTGATTACTAAAGCTAAAAAATCAGTTGCTGCTTTCCGTCTTCGTGAAGGTATGCCAATCGGTGCGAAAGTAACTCTTCGTGGCGAACGTATGTTCGAATTCTTGGACAAATTGGTTACTGTTTCACTCCCACGTGTACGTGACTTCCACGGTGTTTCAAACAAAGCGTTTGATGGTCGCGGTAACTACACACTTGGTGTGAAGGAACAATTGATTTTCCCAGAAATCAACTATGATGATGTTGATAAAGTTCGTGGTATGGACATTGTTATCGTAACAACTGCTAACACTGACGAAGAATCACGTGAATTGCTTGCTAAACTCGGCATGCCGTTCGCTAAATAAGATAGGGAGAATACATAAATGGCTAAGAAATCTATGGTTGTTAAAAACCAACGCCCTGCAAAATTCTCAACACAAGCTTATACTCGTTGCGAACGTTGCGGACGTCCACATTCAGTTTACCGCAAATTTAAACTTTGCCGTATCTGTCTTCGCGAATTGGCTTACAAAGGTCAATTGCCAGGCGTTAAAAAAGCTTCATGGTAATTTGTTAATTATCGTGTAACGAATAAAAATTACTGACAGGATTTCTGTCAGTAATTTTTTTATACCTTAGAAGCATTATGAAAACATGGTCTATTTATAGTGGATTAAAAGTGAGAATTTGCTATAATGGTGAGGAAATAGGAAGGATTTATGAAAAAAATATCAGCTAATATTAAAAAGTTTGTGGGAATTAGCTTAATTCTTTTTGGAACTTTAACCGTTTTATCGGCCTGTGGCAGTAAAGAAGGTAAAAAGTCTGAACAAAGCAGCTCCTCTTCGAGTATTAAAAATAATGAAAGTATTCAAAGTAGTAGTTCGTCTTCAAGTACAAGTTCATCAAGTTCAAATTTAAGTTCTTCCAGTCAGGAAGGATTTGGAAACAGTTCACAAATTCTTTCAGGAAACTATTCTTCTTTGAATGGAACTTGGCAGACTGCTGATGGTACTTCTAAAATTATTTTAAAAAACGGTAACATCATTTTTAGTTCAGAATATGTGAGAATAATATCAAATCCAATCGCTAAGGATGGAATAATTATTGCTGATGCATTGAATGACAAAAGACACATGGGCTTTATGTTTGCCGCTGCTTATAATTCGCCAATCTTTCCGAACTCCTCAAATTTGGATAAGACAGATTCGGGAAAAGACCGGCTTATAATAACTACGGATGAAGAAGACATAGAAATATTTGATACGATGCCAACATCATTTTATTATAAGGTAAGTAATGATACCACAAGTTTGAGTTCATAAGTTATAACAAATTACTGGCAATTCTGTCAGTAATTTTTATTCTAAAAAATTCATGACACACCCGAAAACATTGTAAAGAAAAATGTTGACAGAGTGCGGAACTTCTGCTATACTAATTAAGTTCGGTCTTTTTTATGAAAAGGACCTCATTAATTTGAAAGTGGGATTTGAACAAGCCCAAACTACAAATAAGGAGAAATTACACTATGGTAATGACTGACCCAATTGCAGATTTCTTGACTCGTATTCGTAATGGTAACATGCGTAAATTCGATGTTGTTGAAGCACCTGCATCAAAAATCAAACGTCAAATCGCTGAAATCCTCAAAGCTGAAGGTTACGTGAAAGACGTTGAATACGTTGAAGATAACAAACAAGGCGTAATCCGCGTTTTCCTTAAATACGGTAAAAACGGTGAAAAAGTTATCACTAACTTGAAACGTATTTCAAAACCAGGTCTTCGTGTTTACGTGAAATCTGATGATGTTCCTAAAGTTCTTAACGGACTTGGTACAGCAATCATCTCAACATCTACTGGTGTCGTAACTGATAAAGTTGCTCGTCAAACAAATGTTGGTGGTGAAGTAATTGCCTACATCTGGTAATTAGTTCGGAGAGGCTTCATTTATGGAGTTGATCTAAATGTTTAATATCGACTTTTTGATGATATTAAACTGACAAGCGAATTTTTCGTAAGTCAAAATTACTGACAGAAATAATTTTATGACTGTCAGTAAAATAAAAGTTCTTTTAAATCAAATTTTGATTTAAAACCCGTGAAAACAGATTGAATCAAATCTGATAATTTAACAGGAGAAAAAAATGTCACGTATTGGTAACAAAGTCATCGTTATCCCTGCAGGCGTAACTGTAGAAGTAAACGGTGCAACTGTCACTGTCAAAGGACCTAAAGGTGAACTCGTTCGTTCATTCAACGAAAACATCACACTTGAAATCGCTGAAAACGAAATCACTGTAAAACGTCCAAACGACACTAAAGAAATGAAAATGCTCCACGGAACTACTCGTGCCCTTCTTGCTAACATGGTAGAAGGTGTTTCAAATGGTTTCTCTAAAGCACTTGAAATGATTGGGGTTGGGTACCGCGCACAATTACAAGGAACTAAACTTGTATTGTCTGTTGGTAAATCTCACCAAGACGAAGTTGAAGCACCTGAAAACATTAAGTTTGTTGTTGCAACTCCAACTTCTATCGTCGTTGAAGGTATCAGCAAAGAAGCTGTTGGTCAAACAGCAGCTTACATCCGTAGCCGTCGTTCTCCAGAACCTTATAAAGGTAAAGGGATCCGTTACGTTGGTGAATACGTTCGTCGTAAAGAAGGTAAAACTGGTAAATAATTTTTGCGTTGGGCTTGCGTCGTTAGCTTTTGCTTTACGTACGTCAGTACGCTTCAGCACGGACTTCGTCCTAAAAGCTGCCTAGCAATCCTTTAGCAAAAAATGTTATCCGTAATTGGTGGTTTGATTCAGGTCAAATTGCCAGTATTTTGTCAATGCTAACTTTGTTAGACAGACAAAAACTCCCCGCTTGCTGATTATTTTATTAATCAGTAAGAAAATCGATGGCAAAAACTATCGAAATTTAAAATAATATAGAGGTAGAATTGTGATTTCTAAACCAGATAAAAACAAACTCCGCCAAAAACGTCACACACGTGTACGCGGAAAAATTTCAGGAACATCTGAAACTCCACGTTTGAACGTTTTCCGTTCAAACACAAACATTTATGCACAAGTCATTAATGACGTTACTGGTACAACACTTGCATCAGCTTCATCACTCAAATTGACTGGTACTAAAACTGAACAAGCCGCAGAAGTTGGTAAACTCGTTGCTGAAGCTGCAAAAGCTAAAGGCGTTGAAGAAGTTGTCTTCGACCGCGGTGGTTACCTCTATCACGGACGTGTTGCAGCACTCGCTACAGCAGCTCGTGAAGCTGGATTGAAATTCTAAGGAAAGGGGTAATTAAACATGGCAGAAAACAGAAGAAATGATCGCGAACAAAGCGAATTTGAAGAACGCGTAGTTTCAATTAACCGCGTTACTAAAGTTGTAAAAGGTGGACGTCGTCTTCGCTTTGCAGCACTTGTTGTTGTTGGTGACCGTAATGGTCGCGTAGGTTTCGGTACTGGTAAAGCTCAAGAAGTTCCTGAAGCTATCCGTAAAGCAATCGAAGCAGCTAAGAAAAACCTTATTACAGTTCCTATGGTAGGTACTACACTTCCTCACGAAGCACTTGGTGTCTTCGGTGGTGGTAAAATCCTCCTTAAACCAGCTGTAGAAGGTGCTGGAGTTGCCGCAGGTGGTGCCGTTCGTGCCGTCCTCGAACTTGCTGGTGTTGCTGACGTAACATCAAAATCACTTGGTTCAAATACACCAATTAACGTTGTTCGTGCAACAGTTGATGGTTTGACTCAATTGAAACGTGCTGAAGAAGTTGCTGCATTACGCGGTAAATCTGTATCAGATTTCGCCTAAGGAGGAAAAAATGGCTCAAATTAAAATTACATTGGTAAACTCACCAATCGGCCGTATCCCTGCTCAACGCAAAACTGTTAAAGCACTCGGTCTTGGTAAACTCAACAGCTCAGTAGTAAAAGAAGGTTCACCTGCTATTCTTGGTATGGTAAACTCTATTTCTCACTTGGTAAAAGTTGAAGAAGCATAATTACTATTGCATAAAATAACAATCCTATCTTTACTGATAGGGTTGTTTTTTTCTTAAAAAATCTGTCAGTAATTGAAAGACTGATAAATTTTCCGCCTCGTCATTAAAAATTTTATTTGAGAATATTTAAATAAATTTGTAAATGAGGAAATGGCTTGTAATTCCAATCGAAAAATAGTAAAATAATAGGAGTCTGTTAATAGACAAATAAATATATTGACGTATCGGCGAGTTTAATTTTCACGTTCCTTACATGAAAATTAGGCGACAGCAAGGTACAAAATAAGGAGAAAAAAATGGAACTTCATTCATTGAAAGCTGCTGAAGGCAGTCGTAAAGTACGTAATCGCGTAGGTCGTGGTACATCATCAGGTAACGGTAAAACATCTGGACGTGGACAAAAAGGTCAAAAATCTCGTTCAGGTGGTGGAGTACGTCCTGGTTTTGAAGGTGGACAAACAGAATTGTTCCGTCGCATGCCAAAACGTGGTTTCTTGAATGTTAACCGTAAAGAATACGCTATTGTCAACCTTGAAACTTTGAACCGTCTTGAAGATGGCGCAACTGTTTCAGCTGAAACTCTTGTAGCTGCTAAAATCGTTAAAGACGTTAAATCAGGTGTTAAAGTTCTTGCTAACGGTGAATTGACAGCTAAAAACCTTACAGTTAAAGTTGCTAAAGTATCTGCTGCTGCTAAAGCTGCAATCGAAGCTGCTGGTGGTTCTGTAGAAGAAGCTTAATTTTTACATTTCAATTGGCGGTTGAATTTTCAACCGCTTATTGTCTATTTACAATTAAAACGCTTTAAGGAGATTTTATGTTTTTTAAGACGCTTAAGGAAGCCTTTAAGGTAAAAGACGTCCGAGCAAGAATTCTCTTTACGATTTTCATTCTTTTTGTTTTTCGCTTAGGAGCTCATATTACAGTTCCCGGGGTAAACGTACAAAACCTAACAGAAGTAAGTAATCTTCCATTTTTGAATATGATGAACTTGGTCTCTGGTAATGCAATGCAAAACTACTCACTCTTTGCAATGGGAGTTTCGCCTTACATCACAGCATCAATCATTGTTCAATTATTACAAATGGATATTTTGCCAAAATTTGTTGAATGGTCAAAACAAGGAGAAATTGGGCGTCGTAAGCTGAATCAAGCGACACGTTATATTACCTTAGTGCTTGCTATGGCACAATCTATCGGGATTACTGCTGGTTTTCAAGCCATGAGCTCGTTAAATATTGTGCAAAACCCAAATTGGCAAAGTTATTTGATGATTGGGGCGCTTTTGACCACAGGTTCAATGGTTGTTACTTGGATGGGTGAACAGATTAATGAAAAAGGTTTTGGATCAGGTGTTTCAGTAATTATCTTTGCTGGGATTGTCTCTGGTATTCCATCAGCCGTCAAATCTGTTTATGATGAAAAATTCTTAAACGTAAGACCATCTGAAATTCCTATGTCTTGGATATTTGTTATTGGATTGGTTTTGTCAGCAATTGTCATTATTTATGTTACAACCTTTGTTCAACAAGCGGAACGTAAAGTACCAATTCAATACACCAAGTTAACTCAAGGGGCACCAACAAGTTCATACTTGCCACTTCGTGTCAATCCAGCTGGGGTTATTCCAGTTATCTTTGCTGGTTCAATTACAACTGCACCTGCTACGATCTTGCAATTCTTGCAACGTTCACAAGGTAGCAATGTAGGTTGGTTATCAACCTTACAAAATGCTTTGTCATATACGACTTGGACAGGGATGCTCTTCTACGCATTATTGATTGTTCTCTTTACTTTCTTCTATTCGTTCGTTCAGGTCAATCCTGAAAAGATGGCTGAAAACCTTCAAAAACAAGGTTCGTACATTCCATCTGTTCGTCCGGGTAAAGGAACTGAGAAGTATGTTTCTCGTCTATTAATGCGTCTTGCAACGGTTGGTTCGCTCTTCCTTGGATTGATTTCAATCATTCCAATTGCGGCCCAAAACGTTTGGGGACTTCCAAAAATCGTCGCTCTTGGAGGAACATCATTATTAATCTTGATTCAAGTTGCGATTCAAGCAGTCAAACAACTTGAAGGATATTTACTTAAACGTAAATATGCAGGATTTATGGATAATCCACTTGAAATTAGTGTGAATAACCCAATGAAATTTCCAGAAATCAAGTAGATGACTTTTAGAAAGTTCGTACTTAAAATAAAATCTTGTCATTAGACAAGGTTTTTCTTTATTTTTCAGTAAAAATACGCTAAAATAGTGTAGGTAAAAGACAGTGCACATCTGCATTTTACTGACAGAGCTGTCAGTAAATTATAAAATCAAAATCAGGAGAAAACAAAATGAATTTATTAATCATGGGACTTCCAGGAGCTGGTAAAGGAACTCAAGCCGAATTTATCGTTAAAAATTATGGTGTAAACCATATTTCAACAGGAGATATGTTCCGTGCAGCGATGAAAAATGAAACAGAGATGGGTAAACTTGCTAAATCTTTTATTGATAAAGGTGAACTCGTTCCTGATGAAGTAACCAATGGTATTGTCAAAGAACGTTTAGCACAAGATGATATCAAAGCTTCAGGTTTCTTGCTTGATGGATACCCACGTACGATTGACCAAGCGCATGCTCTTGATACAATGCTTGAAGAACTTGGCATTAAACTTGATGCTGTTGTAAATATTGTTGTTAATCCAAATATTTTGGTTGATCGTTTAAGTGGTCGTTACATCTGCCGTAATTGTGGAGCCACTTATCACAAAATTTTCAATCCAACTAAAGTTGAAGGAACTTGTGATGTTTGTGGTAGCCATGACCTTTACCAACGTGCTGATGATGTACCAGAAACAGTTAAAAACCGTTTAGATGTCAACATCAAAGAATCTGCACCAATTATTGAACATTACACTGAACTTGGACTTGTTAAAAATATCGAAGGCGAACAAGAAATTAGTCAAGTGACAGATGATATTAAAAAAGTTTTAGGCTAATAAATCATAAAACCTCTGTCAGAGGTTTTTTTAATTATGAAAATAAAAGGTAAAATTTACTGACAGAAAAGTCAACAAGCCTAAAAATAAAAAGAAACACCCGAAAGCATTGCCATAAGCACTCTTGTCAGATAATCTGAAAATAAAAATGGACTCAGGCTAGAAAAATAAAGGCTTTTATGAAAGAAAGACTTGCATTTGCTGTTGAAAAATGCTAAAATACATAAGTCCGACTTTTTAGATATATTTAAATTTGTATTTATATCTTTCGGGAAATTTCTAAGGAGGTACTTTTGCTTGGCAAAAGATGATGTAATTGAAGTAGACGGCAAAGTCGTTGACACCATGCCGAATGCGATGTTCACTGTTGAACTCGAAAATGGTCACCAAGTCTTGGCGACGATTTCAGGAAAAATTCGTAAGAATTATATCCGTATCTTGCCTGGAGACAAGGTTCAAGTTGAACTCTCACCATACGATTTGACACGCGGACGAATTACTTACCGATTTAAGTAATCCGGACATTCATTGAGTGCATGATGCACAGTAACCATAGAAAGGAAGACACAATGAAAGTAAGACCATCAGTTAAACCAATCTGCGAATACTGTAAAGTGATTCGTCGTAACGGTCGTGTAATGGTAATTTGCCCTGCCAATCCAAAACACAAACAACGTCAGGGATAGAAAGGAAATAGAAAAATATGGCTCGTTTTGCTGGAGTTGATATTCCAAACGAAAAACGCATTGTTATTTCATTAACATACGTATTCGGTGTTGGACTTCAAACATCTAAAAAAGTACTTGCAGCTGCAGGTGTCTCAGAAGATATCCGTACAAAAGATTTGACATCAGATCAAGAAGATGCAATCCGTCGTGAACTCGATGGCTTGAAACTCGAAGGAGACCTTCGTCGTGAAGTGTCACTTAACATCAAACGTTTGATGGAAATCGGTTCTTACCGTGGTATGCGTCACCGTCGTGGACTTCCTACACGTGGACAAAACACTAAGAACAACGCTCGTACACGTAAAGGTCCTGCTAAATCAATCGCAGGTAAGAAAAAATAATTAAATAGAAAGGAGTTAAAATGGCAAAAATTACACGTAAACGTCGTGTTAAAAAGAATATTGAATCTGGGATTGTTCATATCCAATCAACATTCAACAACACAATCGTTATGATCACAGACGTTCATGGTAACGCCCTTGCATGGTCTTCAGCTGGTGCACTTGGTTTCAAAGGTTCTAAAAAATCTACACCTTTCGCCGCTCAAATGGCTTCAGAAGCTGCTGCTAAAGCTGCTCAAGAGCAAGGTTTGAAAACTGTATCTGTTACAGTTAAAGGTCCTGGTTCAGGTCGCGAATCAGCTATCCGCGCACTCGCTGCAGCTGGTCTTAATGTAACATCTATCAGTGATGTGACTCCTGTACCTCACAATGGTGCACGTCCTCCAAAACGTCGTCGTGTATAATTAGTCACTCTTGTCACTAATCACTTTTCGCTTTAGAGGAGAACATACATGATTGAGTTTGAAAAACCAAAAATTACTAAATTTGACGAATCAGAAAATTACGGTAAATTCGTTGTTGAACCACTTGAACGTGGTTATGGTACAACTTTAGGTAACTCTCTGCGTCGCGTCCTTTTGTCATCACTTCCTGGTGCTGCTGTGACTTCAATTCAAATTGAAGGTGTTCAACATGAATTCGCAACAATCCCTGGCGTACGTGAAGATGTCATCCAAATCGTTCTTGCGGTTAAAGGAATTGCCATCAAATCATACGTTGAATCTGAAAAACAAATCGAACTTGACGTTACTGGTCCTATGGATGTTACTGCTGGTGATATCTTAACTGATAGCGACATTGAAATTGTCAACAAAGACCATTACTTGTTCTCTATTGCTGAAGGTCACTCAATGCGTGCTGTAATGACTGTTAAAAAAGGATACGGCTATGTTCCGGCTGACGAAAATAAAGTCGATGGAGCGCCAATTGGCACAATTGCTGTAGACTCAATTTACACACCAGTAAGTAAAGTAAATTATCAAGTTGAACCTGCCCGTGTTGGTGGAGATTCTAGCTACGATAAATTAACACTTGAAATTACTACAAACGGTACTATCGTTTCTGACGAGGCTTTATCACTCTCAGCTAAAATCTTGACAGACCACTTGAACTTGTTCGTTGATCTTTCAGAAGTTGCAGCTGAAGCTGAAACACTTGTTGTTAAAGATGAAGTTAAAACAGAACGTGTGCTCGATAAAATTATTGAAGAAATGGACTTCTCAGTTCGTGCTTACAATGGTTTGAAACGCGCAGGTATCAACACTGTTGCTGATATTGTTGAAATGAGCGAAGCTGACATGATTAAAGTCAAAAACCTCGGTCACAAATCAGTAGAAGAAGTCAAAGTTAAATTGACTGAATTGGGACTTTCCCTTAAAAAAAGAAAATAATAATATAGGAGGAAACAAATGAGCAATCGTAAACTCGGACGTACATCTTCACAACGTAAAGCTATGCTTCGTGATTTGACTACAGATTTGATCATCAACGAAACTATCGTTACAACTGAAGCTCGCGCTAAAGAAGTTCGTCGTACAGTAGAAAAAATGATTACGCTTGGTAAAAAAGGTGACCTTTCAGCTCGTCGTGCAGCAGCTGCTTACGTACGTAATGAAATCGCAATTAAAGATTTCAACGAAGAAACTGAAACTTTCCCAACTGCCCTTCAAAAATTATTCAACGACCTTGCTAAACGCTACGAAGGACGTAACGGTGGTTACACTCGTATCCTTAAAGTTGAACCACGTCGTGGTGATGCTGCGCCTATGGCAATCATTGAATTGGTTTAATTTTATTAAATCTTGAAGAAATAAAAATACTAAATTGAGTGTTATGATGTTGGCGGGGGTTTCTGTGGGTGCATGTGTTGAGTTGTGATTGACTCTCTTTCGCATCAGCCTTGCTTATAGTCTAGCTCTGTCTGATTAGATTAAATTTCTAATCTGGTCAGACCACTCAATTTATTTATTTTAGCCGTTGTAGCTCAGTCGGTAGAGCAGCACCATGGTAAGGTGAAGGTCGACAGTTCGATTCTGTTCAATGGCATATTTTGTATAATCAAAATGAAAAGTCAATTATTGACTTGTTTATTTTTAAGAAGCCTTGTATTGTGCTAATATAAAATTAATGGTATCTGTCCATTTTTTTATCTAAAATATGATAAAATGGTAGAATGATAATATTCTTTATAAAATAAAACAGCGGATTGTCCGCTTTTTTGTTACATCTGAATAAATTTTACGTATAAATAAGTGGAGGGAAAATGGCGAAGAAAAAATCATCTTTTGTTTGTCAAAATTGTGGTTATAAGTCTGCAAAGTATCTTGGGCGATGCCCAAATTGTGGAGAGTGGTCCTCTTTTGTTGAAGAAGTTGAAGTACAGGAAGTCAAAAATCAGCGAGTGTCGATGTCTGGTGAACGTTCAAAACCAATGAAATTAGATGAAGTTGAGCTTTTTGATACACCACGTATTGAAACAGATCTTGACGAATTTAATCGTGTTTTAGGTGGTGGTGTTGTTCCTGGTTCACTCGTTTTGATTGGTGGAGACCCAGGAATAGGAAAATCTACGTTGCTTTTGCAAGTATCGACTCAGCTTGCATCAAGAGGACGGGTTCTCTATGTGAGTGGTGAAGAATCTGCTCAACAAATTAAGCTTAGAGCGGAACGTTTGGGCGATATTGATCGAGATTTTTATCTTTACGCCGAGACTAACATGCAGTCAATTCGTGCTGAAGTTGAACGTTTGAAGCCAAATTTTTTGATTATTGATTCGATCCAAACGATTATGACACCTGAAATTCAATCAACTCAAGGCTCTGTGAGTCAAGTTCGAGAAGTGACAGGTGAACTCATGCAAATTGCCAAAACGAATGATATTGCTACTTTTATCGTTGGTCATGTGACGAAAGAAGGTCAATTGGCAGGACCAAGAATGCTAGAGCACATGGTTGATACCGTTCTTTATTTTGAAGGAGAAAGAAATAATACTTTTAGAATTCTTCGAGCAGTAAAAAACCGGTTTGGGTCAACCAATGAAATTGGTATATTTGAAATGCAAGGGCATGGTTTAGTTGAAGTAACTAATCCTTCTGAGGTTTTCTTGGAAGAGCGATTAGAGGGTTCAACTGGTTCTGCTATTGTTTGTGCACTCGAAGGGACACGTCCGATATTAGTTGAAATACAGGCTTTAACTACACCAACAATGTTTGGAAATGCTAAGAGAACAACTTCTGGTTTAGATTTTAATCGAGTGAGCCTGATTATGGCAGTTCTTGAAAAACGGACAGGCTTATTGATGCAAAATCAAGATGCTTACCTTAAATCAGCTGGGGGAGTAAAATTAGATGAGCCAGCCATTGACCTTGCGGTTGCTGTCGCTGTAGCCTCAAGTTATAAAGAACTTCCGACGGATGCGCGTGAATGTTTTATTGGTGAAATTGGCTTAACAGGAGAGATTCGCCGTGTGACGCGAATTGAACAAAGACTGAATGAAGCTGCGAAATTAGGATTCAAAAAAGTCTATGCTCCTAAAAATTCAATTGTGGGAATTGATATTCCTGAACAAATAAAAGTAATTGGGGTAACAACCCTAACTGAATGTCTAAAATTAGTATTTGGCTAAAATAAAAAACAAAAGCTATTTGGATAGATAAATAGCTTTTGTTTTTTATGAAAATTTCAGACTATAAGAATACAGTATATAGGCAAATAATATTAGAACACTAGAACCCACTAAGGTAAAATTACCCAACCAGAAGCCGGTCAAAGAAGAAACAAAGGCACCAATAACAAAAGATAGAGCAAGGGATAAAAACATGAACGAATTTCTTAAATATTTTGATTCTTTAGAAACAAGATATTCGCCTAGATTGGTTCCGAAAGCTTTAATATTCCCGGTTGACATGATATTGGCATAAGGAAGTCCTCTCACTTTTGTAAAAGTATCCCCTTGTATTACCATGAAAAAAGAAAGAATTCCAACAAAAAGTGAGGCCGATAAGTGTAAAAAAGTAGCAAATGAAAGAGAAAAGATAAGGATTCCAGTCATTTGAATGAATAGGAGTGGACCAATTTCACTGTGGTTATTCTTGTTCTTATATTTGGTAAATAATGTTTTAAAAAGGGCTCCTAGGGCAAAAAAAAGGATGGGAATGATAAATTGAGAAGCTTTTTCAAAGTTTCCATGTGCTAAATTAATTCCGGTTTGTATTAGATTTCCTGTTTGCAAGCTAGCAAAACGGCCATCAAAATGGAAAAAAGTAAAGGCATCAACAAAGCCAGTGTTCATTGCAAGCAATAAAGCGACGAGCAGACTTTCTTTAGAGTTAGTAGTGGATTTAATCATATTTATTTCCTTCATAATCTATAGAAGATAAAGTCATTATAGCACAATGCTTTTTCAATGTTATTTATTTAAAATGATAAAATTTATTATCAAAAATAAAAATTAAATTGTCGCTATTAAAGTAATTAAGTTATAAAATAATAAATATAGCATGAGAAATCAACTAGATTTCTTGTGTTTGGATAAGCAATATTAAAGGAGCGTGTGGTATAATTGACACAGGGCTTTATTGTAAGCCTATCCATTTTCTAAAAGGAGGAAAAGATATGCGTCGTTGGATTATTCATCTCGTTATGACTGTCATCGGAGCATCGCTAGGTGTTGCTGTTGTACCGTCCATTTTAAAGGTATTTGGTTGGGACAAAGGAATTTTACAAAACGAAGCTGTTGACGGTGTGATTGGTGCAATTATTTTTATTATTCTTTCATTTATATTTGCCGGTTCAATGCTTAATGGGTTGAAAAAAATAGATTCTAGAATTTCAAAAATGAATATGTCAAAAATGGTCTTTAATATTATTGGGATTGTTCTTGGGCTTCTAGTTGGAGTGATTGGAAGTATTCCATTAAGATTTTTAAATGTTCCTATTTTGAGTAATATCATTTCATTTATACTTGTATTGGTCATGATTTACTTAGGTTATGTTTTATTCGACCGTCGTGGAGATGAAATTGCTAAAGTGCTCTTTCGTAAGCGTCGGGAGGTCATGGCAACAGAAGCTGTAGAAGTTGCTGATGAAACGGTTAATGAAGCAAGAGTTGACCACAGTATTTTGTTGGATACAAGTTCAATTATTGATGGTCGAATTTTGGATGTGATAAAAACGGGATTTATTTCAGATAAGATTATTGTTCCTAATTTTGTGATTTTAGAATTACAGTTAATTTCAGATAGTTCAGATCCTTTGAAGAGAGCTAAAGGACGTCGGGGATTAGATTTGGTCAATGAATTGACTAAATTTGATCAAGTTGAAATTTCTCAAGTTGATTTTTCAGATGTTCGAGAAGTTGATACTAAATTACTTAAATATGCAAGTTCTACCGGCTCAAAATTAGTGACAAATGATTTTAATCTTAATAAAGTTGCTGAAATTCAAGGGGTTCAAGTTCTTAATATTAATGATCTTGCTAATGCTGTGAAAACACAACTTGTTGTAGGAGAACATATTAATGTTCAAATTATTCGTGCAGGTTCTGAACGTCAACAAGGAGTAGCCTATCTGCCAGACGGTACGATGATTGTTATTGAAGATACTGCAAAATTGATTGATAAAACAGTGACTGTAGAAGTTGCTAAGGTTTTACAAACAAGTGCTGGTCGAATGATTTTTGCTGATTTGGTTAAAAAATAAAAAGGAAAGCCGATAATTTATCGGCTTTTATCTTAATTGTGTGTTTAGGAGTTAATGATGTATTTAAAAAGGTTTGTTCAGTTATTCGTGATATTTTTTGTTTCTCTTGTGATTTTTGCTTTGATATTAGAAAGGAATTTTGGTAATTTTTGGTTAAGGTTTGCTTTGGGGCTTTTGGTTGCTTATATCTTTCTAACTTTGCCTCTTGTTCTGTTGACTATTTTTAAAAGTAATCGAAAAGCTAAAGTTGTTGGTACAAATGCATCGAAAAATGAATTGGCTTATCTTCTGAAAGATTTTCCAGGTTATCTTGCATTGAGTGTTACTGACGAGAGCTTAAAAAGTTCAACTACCATTATGAGTTTTATTCAAGCCCAAAAAAATGAGAATGTTTTATATATGGTTTCAGATAAAAAAGCATCAAAGATTTATGACTTAAAAAAGAACCCATTAGTAAGTTTTACAACTTGGTTTGACTCCTTAGAAAATGGAGGACGTTTATCTTCGAATCGAGTGAAGTCTGAAGTTCTTGAGGGAGAGGCAGCTCAGAAGCTTATTAAGGAAGAACCTCTAATTGTGTCTCTTCATGAGAACGCTGAGAAGATGTCCATTATTCGTTTGACCATTGAATCGGTGCTCTATGAAAATTTTAAGGGGCAGATGAAAGTAATTGAGTTTGAAAAATAAGAATAGAAAAGCTGCTTTTATGCAGTTTTTTTATTGCCAAAATATTGAAGTGCTTGACAATTTTGCTATGTAGTAGTACTATATAGCTGTAATAAGTAATACAATATAGCTGGAGATAAAATGAAAGAAATAACAGAATTGCTGAAAGGAGTTCTTGAAGGGTGTGTTTTAGAAATCATTGGTCAAGGAGAAACTTATGGTTATGAAATTACTCAAAAATTACGGGAGCTTGGCTTTGAGGATGTTGTAGAAGGAACTGTTTATACAATTACCATGCGTTTAGAAAAAAGAGAATGGCTTGAGGTCACTAAAAAACCCTCAACAATAGGACCACCACGTAAATGGTATCGGTTGAATGAGGCTGGTCAAACCGAACGCCAAAATTTTTGGGAAAAATGGATGTTTATCTCAGAAAAATTAGAGATTTTAAGAGATAAAACAAAATTTACGACAGAGCAAGGAGAAAATGATGACTAAACAAAGAAATATTGTTGATAGAATGATTGGCCTTGAGGAAAAACGAGAATTTCGTGAATTTGAAGAGCGAGCTAAAAATCTTGGCCCAGATTACTATAAGGATTATTGTGAATTAAAGAAATATGTTTGGATTTCTGGAGCAAGCAAATGGAGCGATTTTAAATTTATTTTTAATCAACTTTTGGATTTGCTTGAAGAGGCAAAGGGGCAAAAAAGAAAGCTGACAGATTTAATTGGGACAGATGTTGCGGCCTTTATTGATGAGATGATTGATGATAAGGGTTGGGAAAAGAAGCAAAAAGTGAAACTTAATAGGGCGGTGAAAAAATGATTTTAGAGAAAATTAGTGACGTCTTAAAGGAAAAACGAGAATGGCAAGCGATGGAAAATCGGGCAAAAAATTTACCTAAGGATTTTTATCAAGCTTATAAGGCCATTCAAAAGTATATGTTTAATATGGGGGAAACAGATTGGCATATTTTTACCGATATTATCGAATTGTTTGAGTTGGCTGTCATTGACGGACGGACCCCAGCAGAAGTTTTAGGTGAAGATAGTTCGGCTTTTGCTGATGAATTATTAAGTGAAAATAAACAAGATTGGCGAGAAAAATATCGGCAAGAATTGAATGATTATTTTGCTCGAAAGTAATAAAAAAACTTACTAACAAAACTGTCAGTAAGTTTGAAAGATGCTTATAAAAAAAGTTACTGACAAAATCCTATCAGTAACTTTTTTATTTTAAAATTCCATGACCATGTTGTACCAGGTTTCGCCACCGAATGTTGACTCTGAAAGTCCTTCATCAGTAAAACCATGTTTTTCATAGTAGGGAACTAAGTAATCATGACAAGTTAAGCTAATTCCTAAACGTTTTTTAGCTCTCGCTTCTTTTTCAAGTAAAAGAAGTAAATTTGTTGCAATTCCCAAGCCTTGATAATCGGGGTCAACGGTCAAACTGATGATTTTTTGAAAACCACCTTGTTCAGGGTTGGCGTCAGTCCGTTCAAAAGATTCATCGTCTAAATAGCGGCCTTCTGTAACTGGGCCAGAAACGTAACCGACGACAGTTCCTTCACTATTTCTTGCAGCGATAAAGGTGTCAGGAATTAAGTTAATTCTTTCAAGCATTGACTCAACTGACAGAGCTTCATTTTCTGAGAAAGTGAGTCTTTCAATACGGATGACATCATCTATATCATTTGGCATAATTTGATTATAAGTAATTTCATTCATATATTTAATTCTAACATAGACTATCCAGAAAGAAAATCCAAAACTACCATTTGTCATTAAAAGATTATATAGTTTGGCCTTATAAATAAAAAGAAGTGATTAACAAAGGGTTTACGGAAAATTTACCAAAGATTTACATTGGGAGTTTGAGAATGGGATAAAATAAAAGGGTAGTAATCAACTTATTGGAGGTTTTATGAACACAAGCGGGAAAAAATTCCTAAGCATTTTAATTGGAATTTCAGCTCTTTTATTAATTATTGCATCTTTTGGGGATTTGCAAATTTCAAAAGCGGTCCTGAATCAAAATTCAATTTTTGGTAATATTTTTCAGATTTTTGGAATGTTTCCGTCAGCACTTATCCCTTTTATTTCAGCGGAAATTATCTTTATTTACGGTTTGCGTCAAAAAAATCAAATTAGCAAATGGATTTTGTCATTATCGGCTCTGGGTTTTGCCTATTGGTCAGCTTGGGGTTGGGTTGATGGCTGGATGTTTTATGGTGTGACGACACTCAATAATATCAAAACTCATCAAGCGCTCGGTGCGGCAAATAATAGTATCGGCGCCACAGCGACTTATTCTTTCGGTCTTGAAGCACTTTTTACATTTATTATCTTGGTCATTGGGACGTTTTTAATTTATAGATGGCTAAGCAAAAAAACTTATGAGGAGTTGAGTCAATTGATTATTGTGGCGATTGCTGGAATTGCGGTCGTTTATGTCAGTAACTCGATTGTCAATACCATGAAAGTTAACTGGGGTCGTTTTCGTCCTTACGAGATCAAAGAAATTGTGTCTTCTACTAAAGGAACATTCACTAATTGGTGGCATTTAAATGGTGCAACAGGACATCAGTCATTCCCGTCAGGACATACGATTGCAGCGGCAGCAGCACTCTTTTTACCATTTTTTGCTGACAGAAAAAATCTTAAAGGCCAAAAGATTTTGGCTTATAGTGGCTTGATTTTCACTCTTTTAATGATGGCTGCTCGTGTCCGAATTGGGGCACATTTCTTGTCAGATACAACGATGTCCCTAATAATTGCTGCTTTAGTTACCTTTTTGGCGACAAAAGCCATTGGTTACTCATTTATTGAAGAGGATTCTCTCAACTAGAGAAATAAAAAGATTACTACAAGGATAACATTCTATTGAGTGTTATTTTTTCTTCATAAAGGTTTCACTATGATTTTTCTTTTTAGGAGATTAGAGTTATACTATTCTTGAGAACAAGACCAATTCTTGAAAGGATAAACAATGAAAACAAGTGATGTCTTAATTGTGATTGATATGCAAAAAGGGGTATGTGACGGCATTTATCGGCGAAATGAATTCATTGAGCAAATTAATCAACGCATTCTTACTTATCGAAAGGAGAAAAAGCCAATTATCTTTATCCAACATCATGATGATGAACTGATAAAAGAAAGCGAGGGTTGGCAACTTCTTCCAGAATTACTGACAGAATCTACTGACAGCTATGTGGAAAAAACACATGCTAATGGATTCTATCAAACTGAACTGCAAATGCTTTTGGAAAAGCTGTCAGTAAAAGCGATTGAATTTTGCGGGGCACAAACTGAATTTTGTGTGAATACAACGGTCGTTTTTGCTCATGGTTTGGGCTATCGAAATTTTATGCAAAAAGGGGCAAGTTCAACTTTTGATAATCATTGGCTGACAGCAAGAGCAATGATTGATTATTACGAAAATCATCTTTGGCAGGGACGTTTTCTTCAAATTAAAGATTAGATAAATTTCACTGACGCAAGCTTCTTTAATTTGTGGTAAAATAGATGTGATTGTTAGAGTAGTAATTACTATTTAAAACCAATAAAGATTCATTTCTGATAAAAAAGAAGTGAAGAAATCAATGAGGAGAATTGGATTAAAATGAACAAAAAAATCCGCGTCCGTTACGCACCATCACCAACAGGACTTTTGCATATCGGGAACGCCCGTACAGCCCTTTTTAACTATCTTTTTGCCCGTCATCACGGGGGAGATTTCATCATCCGTATTGAAGATACAGACCGTGAACGCCATGTTGAAGATGGTGAACGTTCACAACTTGAAAACCTTCGTTGGTTGGGAATGGATTGGGATGAAAGCCCTGAAACACACGAAAATTATCGTCAATCAGAACGCTTGCCTTTGTATCAAAAATATATTGACCAATTGTTAGCTGAGGGTAAAGCTTATTATTCTTACAAAACTCCTGAAGAACTAGAAGCTGACCATGCTAAACAAGAAGCAGCAGGAATTCCCCCACATTATATCAATGAATATGCTGGCATGAGCGATGACGAAAAAGCAGCTTATATTGCTGAACGTAAAGCACAAAATATTGAACCTGTCGTTCGTATCTCTGTTGACGAAAAAGCCATTTACAAATGGAATGACATCGTTAAAGGCGAAATTGAATTTGAAGGTGGCAATATCGGTGGTGATTGGGTGATCCAAAAACGTGATGGTTACCCAACTTACAACTTTGCTGTTGTTGTTGATGACCACGATATGCAAATTTCACATGTCATTCGCGGAGACGACCATATTGCCAATACGCCAAAACAATTGGTTGTTTATAATGCTTTAGGTTGGGAAGCTCCACAATTTGGTCACATGACTTTGATTATTAATTCTGAAACAGGGAAAAAATTGTCAAAACGTGACACAAACACACTCCAATTTATCGAAGACTACCGTAAAAAAGGCTATATGTCTGATGCCATTTTCAACTTTATTGCACTTTTGGGTTGGAATCCTGGTGGAGAAAAAGAAATTTTCTCTCGTGAAGAATTGATTGAACTTTTTGACGAAAATCGTTTGTCTAAATCACCAGCAGCCTTTGACCAAAAGAAATTGGACTGGATGGACAATGAATACATTAAAAATGCCGATTTTGCGAAAGTTTTTGAATTGACAAAACCATTCCTCGTTGCCGCTAATCGTTTTGATGAACGTGCTAGAGAATTGGTTAAACTTTATCAACCACAAATGAAATCAGCGGATGAGATTGTTGAATTAACAGACCTTTTCTACGGAGATTTCCCAGAATTGACTGATGAAGCACGCGAAATGTTAGCTGCTGAAACAACACCACTTGCATTGAGCACTTTCCGTGCAAAATTGGCTGAACTTCCTGAAAGTGACTTTACGGTTGAGAATATTTTCCCACTCTTTAAAGCCACTCAAAAAGAAACAGGCGTGAAAGGTAAAATGCTCTGGATGCCAATCCGTATTGCAGCTTCAGGCTCAATGCACGGTCCAGAATTACCAGAAACGATTGCGCTTCTTGGAAAAGAAAAGGTATTGGCTCACTTGGATGCCGCTTTATATAAATAAAAAATTACTGACAGAAAATAGAGCGCCGCTCCGAGATTCTGTCAGTGATTTTTATTTGTGAAAAAGATTTTGTCAGTAAAATAAAAAACTCGTCAATGACGAGTTTTTGTTTATTTGAATTGGTCAGCAGCTGGAATATGGCTGTCATGGAAATATTTTTCTGAGAGTTCTTTCAGCGTTCCGTTTTCATAAAGTTTTTTGAGCTCTGCATTCAAATCTTTTTGTAATTTGGTTTGACTGTTATCAAGGATAAAGTAATCATAAGTTTTAAACTCAGATTGTTTGTTCAAGTCTGTGGGAACAGTATCAACCAAACCTGTAATTGCATGTTGTCTGATTAAATTTTCTGCTGGTGCTTTAGAGGCAAATAAAAAATCAATTTGTCCACTAGCTATTGCAGATAAACGGTCAGCTAAAGGACGTTGGCTATATTTAACATCAATTTTTTTGTCGGGATGGTTTTTATTCCAACTTTCAAACATATCACCATAGTTTGTTCCAGCAGGAATTTCTGTTGTTTTGCCAGCAAGTTGGGAAATTTTAGTGATGTTTTCTTTAGAAGTTGAGAAAATAGCATCAATTCCTTGACGAACAGGATAACTAAAGAGATATTTTTCAGAACGAGCTTTAGTTTTACCAAAATTATTTGCCGCAATTTGTGCGCGACCACCATCTAAAGCAGCCAAAATCGCACTATCTTCGTAGACTTTGAACTCGAATTTATAATCTTTCATGTCCTTATCAGCCGCTTTTAAAATATCATATTCAAAACCAGTCATTTTACCATTTTCGCTGTATTCATAAGGCACAGAAGCGGCAGAAGTTGCAACGGTTACTGTTGTCACTTTATCTGTTGATTTAGAAGATGAACTATCTTTTGACGAGCAAGCAGCAAGTAAGCCAATTGAGGCAATTCCAAGTGTTGCAAGAGTCAATAATTTTATTTTTTTCATATCAATTTCTCCTCAGAAATTTTGTCAGCTGACCTTTATTATTAAATTAGAAATTTGGTTGTTGGTCAGCTGATTTTTAATATAGACATAATATTAACATAAACTTAAAAAAACCACCATAAAAAAGATTTATGATGGTTTTATATCTTTTAGATGTCTCCGTTAGCGAAGATTTCAAAGATTTTCTTATCAAAATTCTCAGTTTCCCAAGTACATTCTGGATGCCATTGAACAGCCAGCACATGTTTTTCTTTATTTTCAATTGCTTCAACTAAGCCATCATTTCCATGAGCAATGGCCTGTAAGCCTTGACCCAAATCCTTAATGACTTGATGGTGGAAAGAATTGACCATGTAATTTTCAGGTAAAAAATCTAAAGAACTTTCTTTTTCGACGCTAATGTGATGTGTCGGAACTTCTTGGGGAGTTGGACTTTGGAGGTGCTTTATCTGACTTGAAGTTAGGCTCAAGTCTTGATAAAGAGTTCCTCCAAAATAAACATTGAGCAATTGTAGGCCACGACATACACCAAGAATAGGTTTATTCGCTTCTAGAGCAGCTTTAATTGCGGCAAGCTCAAAACGGTCACGAATTGGGTCAGTCGTTCCTAATTGAGCATGAGGTTCCTCACCATAGAGATAAGGACTGACATCAGCGCCACCAGTCAGTACAATTTTATCGACCAATGGCAGATAATTTTTTATATTTTCGACTTTGTCAACAGGAAGAATAATCACAGTGTGACCTAATTCCTGGAAAACATCAATAAAAGATTGACGTGTATAGCTTACTTTGTTCCACCAAAAAGGAGAACGTTCAACTGTGTTGTAAGGAGTTCCAAGAATTCCAATAATTGCCATCTTATTTTTTCACACTTTCAATAGGAATAATGAGTTTAGATTGAGATAAATCAATCTCGTAAGTTACTTTACGATTATCACGAACCGTATGTTCAAAGTCAGTACTATAGAGAATGACCCGAAGCTTGTCAGCTTTTTCTAAATGATAAATGGTTGGCTGTAGTTCAAATTTTATTGTAAACCATTCGTCAGCCTTTAAATCACTGACTGTCAGTAAATTTTGATTTTGGAGATTAGTAAAGCCTTTAGTGACTAACTGATAAGGGCTCTCAACAAGTGGGAGTTCAACTAAGTCGTCTAACATGAAGTTTCGGCCACGGTCAAGCACTTTAAAATCTTTCACTCTGGCTTTATCTGCCAAACGTTTTTTCTGACCAAAGTCAAGAATTTGGGCAGACAAGAAGCCTTTCGTGTCATTTAATTTTAGTCTGAGTTCAAGCTCAACTGGGCCATTAATTGTCAGCATTGACGGAAGTTCTAAATCAATGACAGCTTCATTGGCTTTGTTTTCAAATAAGTCTTTTTTAAAGACATTAAAATCTTTAGAATACTTTTTGAAAGTCTCATCGTCATAATGATTCTCAAATTGAGCAAAAGAAACGGCCGTTTTCCCAAGAGGGAGTTTGAGTTGGTCATCGCCCCCAAATTTACTGACAGCTGACCAGACTTGATCTTTAGAATTTTCCTGTAAAATAACGGGTGGGAGATTTAAATTCAATTCTCTATCTAATAATTTAGCAGAGAAATAAGCATTGATTGTTTCAGAAAAATCAATGGACTGCCAAGAATTCATATAAATATGAGCCCCACGGTGTAAAAAGGCATGTTTAGCATGACCTTCTGGCAGAGCTTTCCAGAAATTATAGGCTTGCTCTGGTGTCACATTCCAATCTTGGAGTCCATGAACAATTAAGACATCAGCCTTAACTTTGTCAGTATTTATCAGATAATTTCGGTCATGCCAAAATTGATTGTAATCACCAGATTTGCGATCCAAAGCAGTAGTCATTTCTGCCAATCGTTTTTCGTATTCAGCATTACCTTTTAAGAAATCAGCACCATCAAGATTACGTGAATAAGTGAGCGCAGCAAGAACATCTAGATCTTCACCAGGAAAACCGCCAGGAGAGCGGACAAGGCTATTTTCACGGTAATAATTATACCAAGAAGAAATTCCAGCTTCGGCTAAGATAACCTCTAGACCTTCAACTCCAGTAGTAGCGGCTCCATAAGCCATGGTTCCCAGATAAGATTTTCCAGTCATAGCCACTTTACCATTTGCCCAAGAGGCTTTAATTTCATGGGTCTTTTTACGAGAAGTGTAAGCACGAGCTCGACCGTTCAACCAGTCAATGACAGCTGTCATACTATAAATTTGTTGGTAATCGCCTGAGGTTTGAAAGCCGTCAGAAGAACGAGTCCCAACACCCGCCACATAGATAGAGGCAAATCCTCGAGTTAAGAAATAGTCATTTAAAGAATAAGTCCAACCATGAGTAAAACGATAAGGAGCTTTGTCAACAATCGGAAGTTCCTTTGCTTTCGCTGATAATTTTTGCGGGAGCTTTTGTTCAACATGAATTTCGTGACTGGTTTTTTCTTCAAGTTCTACATTCATATCGTGTAAGGCTAAATCATTTGCTTTATCATTAATTCCTAAATGATAAGGACTCGCCGTCATTACCACTGGAAGTTTTTCGGTACTTTTTGGACGAATGATTTGAATTTTTATCAAATCATTTTCACCCCGTTGTTCACTATCGACTGGACTTTCAACCCAAAGGACTTCACGTTCAAGAAGTGAAGAATCAAAGGTTGCCAACGATTTGTCATTGAAAAAATGATAATGATTATCTAAAGGAAGCAGTCCTTCTGACACCCAATGTTCAACTAAAATCATTCCATTTTTTCTACGCGTACAAAGGAGGTAGTAGAAAGCAGAAATGATATTTTCTGTGGTCATTTCTGCTTCGATTTGAGGGAGGTTGCTATTTTTTGCATAGTCAAAAGCTTTGCCAATCTCAAAATCAAAGTTTGGTACAAAATCAAGAAGTTGCAAAGCAATATTCCAGAAAATTTCCCAATCAAGTTCTATAGAGGATTTTAAAAATTCAATGACATCTAATTCAGCAGTTGCTTGTAGAGCAGTCAGATCACTAGGACTTTGAATGAGAAAATCTTTTAAGATTTTCTTTTCATCCCAAAAAACAGACCAACGAAAACCAAGCTGATCAAGTTCTGCTAATTGTTCATCAAAATTTTTGTCAACAATTGAAAAATGGTTAAAGCGCATTTTAAATCCTCCGTAATAAACATGATAATTCTTTTAATTATAGCAAATTTTCAGTGATTAATCAGACTAAAGGCGCGCTATTTTCAATGAATATTTGAAGCAAACGTGCTTTTCTGGTATAATAGCTGAGGTTATTATATTAAAATCAAATTTTGGAGGGTTCCATAAAAAATGGATGTTACATGGACAGTGAAATATATCACTGAATTTGTTGGAACTGCCCTACTCATTATTATGGGTAATGGTGCGGTTGCTAACGTTGAACTTAAAGGTACAAAAGCTCACGCACAATCTTGGATGATTATTGGTTGGGGTTACGGACTTGGCGTAATGTTGCCAGCAGTTGCTTTTGGTAATATTACTTCACAAATCAACCCAGCTTTCACACTTGGACTTGCAGCCTCAGGACTTTTTCCTTGGGCACACGTTGCTCAATACATTATTGCGCAAGTATTAGGTGCGATGTTTGGACAATTATTAATCGTTATGGTTTATCGTCCATACTATCTTAAAACACAAAATCCAAATGCTATTCTTGGAACTTTCTCAACTATCGACAACGTTGATGATAACAGTGAAAAAACTCGTTTGGGAGCAACCATTAATGGTTTCTTGAATGAGTTCTTAGGTTCATTTGTATTGTTCTTCGGTGCGGTTGCTGCGACAAATATCTTCTTTGGTAGTCAATCAATTACTTGGATGACAAACTACTTGAAAGGTCAAGGAGCAGATGTTTCTTCATCAGACGTTATGAATCAAATTTGGGTTCAAGCCTCAGGAGCTTCAGCTTCTAAAATGATTGCTCACTTGTTCCTAGGATTCCTTGTTATGGGACTCGTAGTTGCACTTGGTGGACCTACAGGTCCTGGTTTGAATCCGGCGCGTGACTTTGGTCCACGTTTGGTTCACAGTCTCTTACCAAAATCAGTTTTGGGTGAAGCTAAAGGTTCATCTAAATGGTGGTATGCATGGGTTCCAGTTTTGGCACCAATTCTTGCATCACTTGCAGCCGTTGCATTATTTAAAATGATTTATCTTTAATAAAAAAATTACTGACAGAGTTGTCAGTAATTTTTTTATTTGACCATAAGTGCAATGACTAGTCCAAAAAGATTCCAAAGGAAATGGACACTCATATTGAGATAAAAATTACGATACTTAGCATAGAGCCCAGTAAGGACAAGACTCATCAGTCCATAAGTTAACCAACTGTAAACGTCCGTTGGTCCATGCATGAATGCAAACAGGAGCATGGCAGTTAAAAAGGCAAAATACTTTTGATTTTTAAAGATAAGTTCAAAAATGCCTACTCGATAAACAAGTTCTTCCAAAAAACTTGCAGCAAGGGTTTGAGTAGCAAAGACAGCTATAGGAATCACTTTTTGTAATTCATTTAGTGATTCTTGGTTAGTTGTTGTTGGGCTTTGATTGAAGATTTGAGCGAAAATTCCTGTCAAAATAGAAACTAAAAAGAGCAAAACAAAACCAAGTATAATTCTTAACGGTGGGAAATATTTCCAACTTATCTTAGGAATGAGCTCAGCTTTGCGAGCAATCAAATAAGAGCTAATTATTGTAAAAATGAAAATGATGAAAAAGATAATCGTATCTAAAGTTGAAAAATGATGCTGAGAAGCAAAAATTGTGCTAACTAACATCGGGAGATTAGATAGGATAAAAAGGACCAGCCAAACAGACTTGTGATAGGCAAAAATGAGTCCAATAACTGACAAAACAAGGGCTGTCATTAAAAATGGTAAATGAAAAATACTGACAGATAGACCTGAAAAAATTAAGGCTAAAATTAGGACGATAATCCAACGATATTTAGCTAAAAACTGAAGCTTTTCTATATTCATGTCAATATTATAGCACAGACTTTCAATAGACCGCAATAGCGCAAGAAGATACCTTTTTCATAAAAAAGTAGCAAGTGGAACTTATAGATTTCAATATGAAACTGATGAAGCTTTTTTTTTAGATAGTTGGTTAAGAAGGATTTTTAATGATAATGATCTCACGGTAAATTGCTGTGATTTTTATTTTATAAATAATTAAATTTAGGAGGTTATTTTGGATAAAATAAAGTGTAAATACTGAATAAAACAGGTTATAAATTCTATATTTCTTATTTTTTTGATATACTTTAAGTGCAATTTTGTCCCAATGAATCAGCCTATAGAGATGATTTTTAATGTTTTATTAACGAAAATAGAGGAAAATAAACAAATGAGAAGAGCTAAAAGACAAGTGACAGATATTGATTTAATCAAAAAATTTGTTGATGAAGTAGAAGTTGTTCGGATAGCTATAAATGGCGAAAAATATCCTTATGTTGTACCAGTAAATTTTGGTTATTCATGGAACGACGAAGCTCTTAGCTTGTATATCCACGGAGCAAGTGAAGGGAAAAAAGTTTCGATGATTGGAGAAAATCCCTTAGTTGCTGTAGAAATGGATCAACCCGATAAACTCATTGAAGGCAATAAAAATGCTTCAACATATTCTTATGCTTATCAAAGCTTAATCGGTTTTGGTGAGGCAAAAATTATTGAAGATTTAGAAGAAAAAAGAAATGCTTTGCATCTTTTGATGGCACATGCGGCTAAAGGAAAAACATTTGACCCTATTCCTGAAAAAGCCTTGGAACGAGTGGGGGTCATAAAAATTATCATAGATTCTTACACAGTAAAACAAAATATTCATCCCGATAAAAAGAGAGAAGAGCATAAATAAGAAGGGCTAGACTAAGAAATAGAGGAGTTTAATGATGGAGTTTGAAGAGTTTTTTATAAATAATCAGCTGATGAAATTGATTCGAGAAACTGTTTTATCAATTTTTCCTGAGGCCCAAGAGCGTATTTCTTATGGAATGCCTGCTTGGTTTAATGGAAAAACGGTACTTATCTATGCTCAGCCTCAAAAGCATCATTTAGGAATTTATCCTAGACCAAATTTTATTGAAAATCATTTAGAAGTACTCAAACAACAATATGAATGCAGCAAAGGAACGATAAAAGTTCCTTATGGAATTGAGCATGGTGAGCTAAAAAAATTAGTGACTGATATTGTAATTTGGAATTTATCACATTTTGGTTAAGGGGACTGAACTTCATCATTTAAGAGTGATTTGACTATTTTAATTTTAAATTTGATATCAGAAAAATAAGTAGGAAAGCCAAGATGATTTACTCAATATTTTATTACTTATAACAAGTACCCATTGATTATTGGATTAAATAAGTCAAAAATATTATGTTTGTTTTTTTTAAAATTATTCTTTAACAAAGACGATAAGACAAGAAAATAATTGATTAACTTGATTACACATGTTAAGAAAACCTCTATTGAACATGCCAGAAGAAGAGCCAAAATTAAGCCGTTGGTAGGAGAAAAGCGTATGGCATACAAAAACTAAAGATATAAATCGTTGATAATTTCTTTGAAATTTGCGAAAATAAGAGTAGCTATTTGTAAATGTAATCAATGGAGGCTAAAATGAGCGAGATTATAAATCATATTACCGCTTTTCAACCTGTCTATCGTGTTCTTCATCGTGAAGAAAATTTAGATTTTTATCGTGGAGTTCTAGGCTTTAAGGTATTGGTAGAAGAAGGGGCAATGGTATGGCTTGGTGGACATGAAGCGAAAAAAGATCGTTTCCAATTAGAAGAATCACCAGGTTTTCGTCCGGTTGAAGGATTAAAAAAACACGGACAGACTGTCATTAAAGCAAATTCATCTGAGATTGAACAATTAATTGTTCGTAACTTAGATAAAATTGCTAAAATTTATCAAGGAAAAAATGGTCTTGCTTTTACGGCTCTTTCTCCTGAAGCAGGTCTTTTTTTGGTAACTTCGGATTCACTGACAGACCTACCAACACTGACAGAAATTAATAAATCAGAAATTAAGCTCAATCTTGATAAAAATTTCAAAGGTTTATCAGACTTTGAAATTACAGCAATGAACTTAAATGTTGCTGACAAGTCAATTATTGAATTTTATGAGTCTGTATTTGATCTTAAAGCGATTGATGGTAAAATTGAATTTCCGTTTGTAACTTTGACCTTAAATGTTGAAGAAAGTGAAGATTTAACTGCAGGGACAGATGAGGTTCTTGACCTTGAATTTTTGATATTCATGATTGATAAAGACTTTGATTTGAAAGCTTTTGCTAATCAATTTTCAGAAGCAAATGGAACTTACATCGATGCGCCAGCAAAAACTTTTTCTTTAGAAGTTCCTGACCATGCTGAACTTTGGTTTGTAAAATAAGAAGTTCGTTTAAAAAATCTGTTAAATTTTGACAGATTTTTTTGCTCAAAAGAAAAAGAAGCAGAGGATAAAATGAAAAATCAACAAGAATTTTTAGCCATGATAGAAGATTATCTTGAGCGTGATGTTTTCCCTGGTGTTAATTTTGCAATTCTTGAGGGAGAAGAAGTTTCTGAGTATTTATTTGGTAAAGCAGCTCTTATTCCTGAACCTATCGCTTTGACTCATGGAAAAAAATGGGATTTGGCCTCACTTACGAAAGTGATTGGGACCGGAACGGCGGTCATTGACCTTGTTCTTGCTGGAAAGTTAGAACTTGATGCGCCGCTTCAAAAATATTATGCCAAATTTACTGACAGCACGGTTAGTCTGCGACAGTTACTGACACATACTTCTGGAATTGATCCCTACATCCCCAATCGGGACAAATTAGGGACTTTTGAACTGACAGAAGCAATTAATCAGATTAGAGTAACTGATGATAAGAGCTTTAAATATACTGATATTAATTTTATTTTATTAGGATTTTTATTGGAAGAATATTATGATGAAAGTCTAGATTATATTTTTAATAAAAATATTTTCAAGAACTGGGGAATGAAGCAAACAAGTTTTGGACCAGTAGAAAATGCTGTACCTACAAGTCAAAATATTTCGCTAGGGACCGTTCATGATCCTAAAGCTCAAGTATTAAAAAATCATTGTGGCTCTGCTGGCTTGTTTTCAACCTTATCTGATATGATTTTATTTAGTCAAGCTTATTTTAGAGAAGAGAAATATTTAGAGCTTTTGAAAAATTATGCTGATGGAGCGAAAAAAAGGAGCTTAGCTTGGGACTTACCAGCTGAAAATAATGATTGGCTCCTTCATACAGGATACACTGGAACTTTTATATTAATTAATCCTCGCATCAAAAAAGCAGTTGTTTTTTTATCAAACCGTGTACATCTCAAGGATAATCGAGAAAAATGGATTGAAGAACGTGACCGATTAATAAAGTTCTTAATCAATCATTTAAGTTTAGACTGATATTTTTGAATGAATCAACAAGTAGAACTGTAACTTTTAGTTTACGGTTCTTTTTTAGTTGTTGCTGATAGACTAAGAAAATAAAGTGGAGGACTCAAATAATTTACAATTAGATTATTTTGACCTATAATTTACTTAGAAAGTATTTTATTTACCTAAAAATGAAAGGGGAATGTTTAATAATTAGTATTTTTTAAAGCAGTGTTAACATCGTTAGTAATTGATAGATTGAACATCAAGGAGAAAATCATGACAAAAATAAATGCAGCAGATGCAATGTTAAAAGTTATTGAAGATTGGGGTGTCAAAAATATTTACGGTTTACCCGGCGGATCAATTGATTCGACAATGAACGCATTATATAATCGAAAAGACACATTGAATTATATTCAAGTTCGCCATGAAGAAGTGGGGGCTTTAGCGGCTGTCGGAGAAGCAAAAGTAACCGGAGAGATTGGTGTAACCTTTGGTTCGGCAGGACCAGGAGCCGTTCATTTATTAAATGGCTTATATGACGCTCAATACGATCATGTTCCAGTCCTTGCCTTAGTTGGACAAGTTCCAACGAGTGCAATGAACACTAATTATTTCCAAGAGTTAAACGAAAATCCAATGTTTGCTGATGTTAGTGTTTATAATCGAACATTAATGACAGCAGAACAAATGCCAGCGGTAGTTGACGAAGCCATTCGTCAAGCCTATGCTAAACGAGGTGTGGCTGTCATTACAATTCCCAAAGATTTGGGTTGGCAAGAAATTGAAGACAACTATATTTCTAGTGCGAACTTATATCAAAAGCCACTACCTTTAGAACCTGATAGTGAAAGAATTCAACAAGCTTGGAAAATACTAAAAGAAGCAAAACACCCCCTGATATATATCGGACAAGGAACAAGAGGAGCACGTGAAGAAGTTTTAGCTCTTTCTAAAATGCTACAAGCTCCAATTTTGAGCTCAGCTCTAGCTAAAGGAATAGTTCCCGATAATGCGCCTGCATATATGGGCTCTGCTGGACGGGTTGCTTCTAAACCGGGGGTAGAGATTGCCTCTAATACTGATGCTGTACTATTCTTAGGCTCAGATATGCCTTTCCAAAGTTTCTTTATCCCTGAAGATGCCAAATATATTCAAGTTGACATTGACGGAACTAAATTTGGACGTCGTCATCAAGTTGATTTGGCCATTTTGGCTGACGCTAAATTGACCATAAAAAAATTAATGGAAATTGGAGAACAACTTCCAGAAACGGCTTGGTATCGTGCAGCCTTAGCAGACAAAGAAAATTGGGTAGAATGGCTTGAAAAACGTTCGCTTATTGATAGTTCACCATTAGAAGTAGAGCCAGTCTTTAAAGCAATCAATGAAATGGCAACTGATGATGCTATTTTCCAAGTTGATGTGGGAAATGTAACAATCGATGGTATGCGACTTCTTGATACAAGTAAAAACCAAAGATTTACGACAAGTGGTTGGTATGCTACGATGGGCTATGCTTTGCCGGCAGCAATTGGGGCCAAGTCTCAATATCCAAACCGACAAGTTTGGTCAATTTCTGGGGATGGAGCTTGGGCGATGGTGATGCCTGATATTTTAACTCAGGTCAAATACCATCTACCAATCATTAATGTTGTTTTAACTAATAAGAGCCTAGGCTTTATTGAAGCAGAACAAGATGATGCCAAACAACCACACTCTGGTATTGATTTGATTGGAGCAAATTTTGGAGCTTCGGCAGCAGCTTTGGGTGCAGTAGGATTTGATGTCAATAACTTGTCAGAACTGAAAGAGGCCTTTGCAAAAGCGAAAGGAACTGATCGACCAGTTGTCATTAATGTCAATATTTTTGACCATCGTCCTTTGCCTGTCGAACAATTAAAACTTGATTCAACGATTTACGGAGAAGAAGCTGTTGAGGCTTTCGAGAAAGAATACCAAACCCAAGGTTTAATTCCTTTCAGTAAACTTATTAAAGAATAAAAATAATTAGAAAAAAAGATACTGGAACTTTCCGGTGTCTTTATTATGTTATGAAACTCACGGTTTCCATATTTTTGAGTCCTTGATTTGGGTGAAAGGTGTGACTCGATGAATTAAATTATTTGATCATTTGTTAAAGGGGTGTAAAGAGAGAAACGGCATCAAACATACTGGCTTAGTAGTTGCCCTTCTTTCGAATGATTTAATATTATTGCTCTATTATTGCTCAATGTTTTCTTACTCGCACTTTTAAAAAACAAGGGAGCATTTGCAAAAATATTGATTTTTTTGTAAAATTAATGTAATTATAAGATAGCCTTTGGTAAAAAAAGGGATAGAGAAGTAGATTAGAAAATTCTTTTTTTTAAAATATTGGTTGGCAGTAGTTGAGTTAAAACATAAAGAATTTTGGAAAGTGACCAAATGCTAATTTAATTTTTAGAAGCTGTTTTTTTGAGGATGAAATAATCATGAGAAGATATTTGAGAGTTTAATCAGATTGTTTATCCCTTTTTGTTCAGTCGATAAGTTTGGAGGTTTTAATTTTGAGAGAGAAAAATAAGGACACTTATTTGGAATTAGACAGAATGATTCATGAGAAAGAAAATCAGGTGATGACCCTCCATCAGAAAAAAAGGGCTCTTCAAAATCAAATTGATACTTATCAAGATAAAATTAATGAAATTTTTTTTCGAGAAGAATCTAATCATATACAGTTAGACCAAGGTGATGAAAAAAAGAAGAATAATAAGATGAAACAAGCAATTAATGAAGTTTCAGTACGGCAAAAGGAACAAGTAGAACGACGGTATCGTATTGAAAATAATCTTATGCAAAATGAAATTCAAAAGCTTGAACGAGAAAAAAATAATTTACTACGAGATCGAGGGGGCAAATAGTAACCAGAAATCAATTTATATTTGATTAGGCTGCTGTTTGGATATGCTATCAGAAGTGGAGTTCTTGTAGAAACTCTCTTTTTTTATGAAAATTATCATAGATGTTCGAGCTATGATTACATTTTTTAAAATATAAATAGGTAAGTAAGAGGGAGAATATTATTTACACATTATATCAGGAATAATTTAGAAGATAATAAAAAGTTCGGTTTGAAGATATATTGATTTTAAAAAATGAGGATGATTCAAGCAAAAAAGCAGTAATTATGGTATAATATACGCAAAATTTTGAAATAATTAATTCGAGGAAAAAATAAAAAAATATGAGTAGAATGATGCCGGCACGAGTGCGGAGTGAGGGAATCGCCCTCTATGCGAAAGGCTTCTTAAATGATCCGATTGAAACTGATTTTAAGTTAACTGCAGAAATTGATGGTGAAGAAGTAAGTTATGATTTAGATGGAGCTCAAGATAGTTGTACTTGTTCGATTTTTCAACAAAATCATCGCTATTGCAAACATATTGCAGCGATTGAAGAGTATTTGAAAAATCAAGACAAGGGCAGTCAAGAGACAAAAGATAAAGAAACTAAAGGAGCCGAACGAGGGCTTTACAATGAAAATATTGCTTTTTTAGATGCAGTAAATGGAGAAACTCAACTAAATTTCAGTACGGATCAATATTCTATTGAAGTTCAAATTGAAGATAACAGTCAGCTTTATGATTATTTTTCAATGGACTACTTTGTATACTTTGATTTAAAGTTGAAAAGTAAAAATTTAGGACGCTCATATGTCATTAAAGATATTCCTTATTTTTTACGAGCACTTAAAAATTACAGTCAATATTCTTTAGGGTCATTACATTATATTGATCTCTTCTTTGATAATTTTGATGAGGCCAGTCAGGAATTTTTGAGTTTTCTTTTAAAAATCGATGGAAAATCAGACGAGATACTCACTAAATCCCTATACATTAAAAATGGACGTTATCTCAATATTCCTTTTTTATTTTTGGAAGAGGCCATGGATTTGGTTTCAGCTTTAGAATTTTATCAACTTAAAATTAGTGGAAGAACAGTGAATTATTTTACATTTATTCCATTGGATAATGATTCAGAAATTTTTAAATTTAAAGTTGAGAGCCAACAAGATTATATTGAATTGAGCTTATTCAGCGAAGATTATCATAATTTTTATGATTATTCGCTTCTTTATGATAACAATGTATTCTATAAACTGAGCCAAGAACAACGTCGCTTACTCCTTGTCTTAGACAAACAATTTGCTCAGAAATCAAAAATAAAATTCTCATATTCGGAAAAAGACAAACTTGCTCAAGCACTTCAACAATTATCAACTTTAGGAAAAATTGAAGCACCAGAACATTTTGTTGTCAAACCATTTGATGCAAAGTTCACTTTTGATTTATTAGATGAAAAAACGCTTAGTTTGGCAATGAAATTTGATTATGGAACTTTTTCTATTGATAGCTTTCATGACTTGGAAACCTTAGAATTTTCAAGGGATTTGCGTAAGGAGCAAAAGATTTTTGCTTTAATGGAGCGACTGCAATTTGCCAAAGCTTTTAATTCAACTTTAGAAATTATGGAACATTTATCAGAGAATTTCTTTTTAAAGATTCTACCTTCTTTTCAAAAGCTTGGTCAAATTGAATTATCACCAACTTTAAGAAATATGAGAATGGATGAAGTCCCAGAAATTCATATTGATAGCCAAGGAGGCTTGTTAGATATCTCCTTTGATATTCCACATGTTGAGGATGGTGAATTTGCAAATGTGATTGCTAAATTGCAAGAAAATGCTGAGTTTTACATTAGTGAAAGTGGGAAATTTTATCATTTCAATGAAAAATTTGATCGCCTAAAAGCGGCATTACATGAACTTGATGACCAATTTGTTATTCAAGGAAGTAGTTTGCATGTTAATATTAATCGTAGTTTCCAAATTTCTAAAATTTTTGAAACTATTAGTGGCGCCTCTTTTTCTGAGAAATTTAAATCACTTTATCAACATTTAACTCACCCTGAAGAATTTCCCTATGAGAAACCTGAGCATATTAAAGCTTCCTTGCGTTCTTATCAAGAAACAGGTGTTCGTTGGATGAGTATGTTATCCCATTACAATCTAGGAGGAATTCTTGCTGATGATATGGGATTGGGGAAAACCGTTCAAGCGATTACTTTTATCCTCTCAAATCTAAAAAAAGACGAAAGTGTATTAATTACTGCCCCAGCCAGTCTTACTTACAACTGGGCAAGTGAGTTTGAAAAATTTACTGACGAAATTGATTTTGTCGTGATTGATGGTAATAAAGCTGACCGGACTAAGGAGATTCAAGAGAATCACCAGATTTATATTACGAGCTATGGTAGCTTTTTGAAAGATTTTGAAGATTATCAGGATAAAAAGTTAAATTACTTACTTTTAGACGAAGCGCAAGTTGTAAAAAATTATAGTAGTAAAACGAATAAATCTCTTTCGGCTCTTAATGTTGAGCATACTTTTGCTCTTTCAGGGACGCCACTTGAAAATCGAATTGAAGAAATTTGGGCAATTTTCCAAGTTGTAATGCCAGGCTTTTTACCAAAGCGTGAAAAATTTAATAAGATGGAGCCTTCGGTCATCTCAAGATTGATTCAACCTTTTATCATGCGTCGTAAAAAAGAGGATGTACTTGAGGAACTTCCAGATAAAATGGAAATTACGGTTTATAATCAATTGGCTGATGACCAAAAAGTGATTTATCTTGCCCAACTTGAATTAATGCAAAAACAATTGTTGGAAATGGATAGTGCAACTTTATCACGTTCGAGAATTGAAATTTTAGCGGGAATTACCAGATTAAGGCAAATTTGTAATACACCAGCTTTATTCATGGATGATTACAAGGGAAGTTCAGGCAAGCTTGAACGCTTAAGAGAACTACTGGCCCAAATTAAAGATTCTGGACATCGTCCTTTGATTTTCTCTCAATTTACAAAAGTTTTTCCACATATTGAAAAATTAATGGAAGAACAAGAAATGACTGCTTATAAATTGACAGGCTCTACTCCGATTAAAGACCGACTTTCCATGGTTCAGGCATTTAATGCTGGAAGCCGTGATGCTTTCTTAGTTTCATTGAAAGCCGGTGGTGTTGGTCTTAATTTGACAAGTGCTGATGTTGTGATTTTAGTCGATTTGTGGTGGAATCCGGCAGTAGAAGAACAGGCAATTGCGCGTGCCCATCGTATGGGTCAAAAAAATACAGTAGAAGTGATTCGTTTGATTACACAAGGGACAATTGAAGAGAAAATTATGGAAATCCAAGAACGTAAAAAAGACCTGATTGCAAATGTTTTGGAGGGCGATACGGTGGATAAAGTTCTTAGTGAAGCAGAAATTCGGGAAATTCTCGGAGTATAGCTTTAAAAAACTTAGAAATTAAGCTATAATGGATATTGAAACGGTTATCTTAAAGAATGGAATGAGTATTTAGTGGCTAAGAGTTAATGACAAAAAGCTATAAAGACTAATAAAATAATTTTTTGATAAACTTTCAGATGATACGAAAAACATAATAAGAAATTAAACAAACTATAAAAAAAGTAGGGCAAAACATGGTAGAAAGAAGAGTGGTATTTCCGGTTATTGGTGATGACGAAGTGCTTCAAAAAGATACTCGGGTGATTTTTACTAATCAGCAATTGCTGACAAGAAATCCCAGCCTTCAGGATGAAGCTTCAATTGAGACGAGTAAGTCAAAAACTGAAGCTAAAAGACCTGAGAGCTTCAAACCTTATAAAGCTAAGACAAGCTTTAGCACGCAACATCGTCCGCTGAATTCTAATCATGCTGGCGTAAGCTCTTATGATAAAATGCCAAAAAAAACAAGTGTGGATGAGTCGAAAGAACGGGCAAAGCGAGCAGCAGCTACACTTCCCAAGCCTCCAAAGCAGTATGTTTCTCCCTTGGAGCGTGACAAAGAGGATTTAACGGTTCGTCGTTCAACATCTGCAATTTTGAATAAACGTCCGTCAACTAATGATAACCCAATTCGGGATATGAAAAAACAAGGAATGAACGTTTCGGATGCAGTTGCAAAAAATAGCTCTGGAATGAAAAAAGCAACACCGCACGGTGGAGCAGCAAATGATACACAAAAGGGAAGTTATTTTGAAAATAAGCGGAAAAACATTTTTGACCGCGGAATCGTATAATTTTCAAATTTGAACAAAAAACTGACAGAGAAAATAAATTTTATTTTGATAAAATTTATTTAAAAAAAACAACTTGTCAGTTATTTTGTGCGTCTTTTAGGGCGTGACTTTTAAATAAAAAATTTTAACTGTAAGAAAAGAAGGGAAATTTCTGTCAGTTGCTGATGAATAAAAGTAGCTGACAGAAAATTTTATCATGGAAAAAACATATCATTTTACCGGTATTAAAGGTTCAGGCATGAGTGCACTTGCATTGATGTTACATCAAATGGGCAAAAACGTTCAAGGTTCAGATTCAACAGACTACTTTTTTACACAACGTGGTCTTGAACAAGCGGGTGTTCCACTTTTGCCGTTTGACGAAAAAAATATTAAACCTGAGTTTGAATTGATTGTTGGGAATGCTTTTCGCGATGATAATAATGTCGAAATTGCTTTCGCGCATAAAAATGGATTCCCATTCAAACGTTATCATGAATTTTTGGGCCATTTCATGGAAGATTTCACTAGTATTGGGGTTGCAGGTGCACACGGTAAGACTTCAACAACTGGAATGTTAGCTCATGTGATGTCGAATATCGTGGACACTTCTTACCTAATTGGTGATGGAACTGGGCGTGGAAATGCTGGAAGTGAATATTTTGTCTTTGAATCTGATGAGTATGAACGTCATTTCATGCCATATCATCCTGAATATACCATTATGACAAATATTGACTTTGACCACCCTGACTATTTTGAAGGAATTGAAGATGTCACTTCAGCTTTTCAAGACTATGCAAATAATATTAAAAAAGGAATCTTTGCTTATGGTGAAGATGTGAATTTGCGTAAATTGTCTGCTAAAGCGCCTATTTATTATTATGGTTTTGAAGCTAATGATGATTACCGTGCAGAAAACTTGATTAGAAGTACACGCGGTTCATCTTTTGATGCCTATTTCCGTGGTGAAAAAATTGGTCATTTTGTTGTTCCTGCCTATGGAAAACATAATGTCTTGAATGCTTTATCTGTTGTGGCCGTTTGCCATAATCTTGGTTTGGATATGACAGATGTTGCTGACCACCTCTTGACTTTCCGAGGAGTAAAACGCCGTTTTACTGAGAAAAAAGTAGGAGAAACAGTAATTATTGATGACTTCGCTCATCATCCAACTGAGATTGAAGCAACATTGGATGCGGCTCGTCAAAAATATCCTGACCGTGAAATCGTTGCGGTATTCCAACCTCATACATTTACCAGAACCATTGCTTTTGCTGATGAGTTTGCAGAAGTTCTTGACCATGCGGATACTGTTTATCTGGCACAAATTTATGGCTCAGCTCGTGAAGTAGACCATCATGAAATTACGGCACAAGATTTAGCTGATAAAGTTCGTAAACCAGCTAAAGTAATTGAGCTTGACAATGTTTCACCATTGTTAGACCACGACCGCGGAGTTTATGTCTTTATGGGAGCAGGGAATATTCAAAAATATGAAATTGCTTTTGAAAAATTACTTAGCCAAACTTCAACAAACTTACAATAAAATTAAAAAAAGCACTGACAGTATTGTTAGTGCTTTTTTATTAATAAAAAATTCAAGTCACGGGAGTGTGACTTGAATCAAAGGGGTTTATGAAGAAATTATTTAGGGAGTAATATGAGTATAAATGTAAACGCTTAAATGAACCTTAATTTCGTTTAAATTAACCTAATAAAATATATTTAATCTCTGCTGTCAAAATATTTGCTGCTTTTTCGGACGCACAAATAACAAGCAAGGTATCAGCACCGGCAATTGTACCTAAAATATCAGTCCGGCTATCGCGTTCGTCATCTAAAGCATTTGCTAAAACGTCCGCTTCACCTAATTTTGTACGAATGACAACTAAAGCACCTACAGACTTTGCTGAAATGACAAAATTATAAAAATACAACTGTAAATCAGAATTAATTTTAGAGTTGCCAGAAGTCAAAAATGAGTAAAAACTCTCTCCTTTGTCCCGTTTTTTTATAATATTTAATTTTCTAATATCTCTGGATAAAGTGGCTTGTGTTACCTCTACACCGCGTTCTAATAATAGAGATTGAAGCTCTTCTTGAGTCGATATTTTATTATTTGTCACAATTTCTTTAATAATTTCTAATCTTTTATCTCTTTTCATAGCATAATTATACCATATAATGGACTATATATTGACAAAATTAGTGTTTTTTCTGTATAATTAGTGAATGGACGAAAAACAACTAGTAAGCCAAGCACTGTCTGCTGCAATCGATGGTGTTCTTGGAGTAGAACAAATCGCAGCTATAATCGAAAAACCTAAATCCTCAGATTTAGGAGATTTAGCATTCCCAGCTTTTCAATTGGCGAAAACTCTCCGAAAATCTCCGCAAATTATTGCTGGAGAAATCGCTGAGAAGATAGATACAAAAGGTTTTGAGAAAGTTATTGCAGTAGGGCCTTACGTTAACTTTTTCCTTGATAAAAATGCCACAGCCTCAGAAGTCATTCGTGAAGTTTTGGCTGAAGGTGAGCACTATGGTGATGCAAATATTGGAGAAGGTGGAAATGTGCCGATTGACATGTCTGCGCCAAATATCGCTAAACCTTTCTCAATTGGACATTTGCGCTCAACTGTTATTGGTGATTCGATTGCCAAAATTTATGAAAAATTGGGTTATCAACCGATTAAAATTAACCACTTGGGCGACTGGGGAAAACAATTTGGTCTATTGATTACTGCATATAAAAAATATGGAGATGAAGCGACCATTACAGCTAATCCGATTGATGAACTTTTGAAACTTTATGTAAAAATTAATGCGGAAGCTAAAGAAGATCCAGAAGTCGATGAAGAAGGACGTCAATGGTTCCTCAAAATGGAACAAGGTGATGAAGAAGCCCTTCGTATTTGGAAATGGTTCTCTGATGTTTCATTGATTGAATTTAACCGTATCTATGGAAAACTCGGAGTAACTTTCGATCACTTTATGGGCGAAAGCTTCTACAGTGACAAGATGGATGCTATTGTGGAAGATTTGGAAAATAAAAATCTTTTACATGAGTCAAAAGGTGCTTTGATTGTTGACCTTGAAAAATATAATCTTAATCCAGCTTTGATTAAGAAAACAGATGGTGCAACACTTTATATCACGCGTGACCTTGCGACTGCTGCTTATCGTAAAAAGACTTTTAATTTTGTAAAATCACTCTACGTGGTAGGTGGCGAACAAACTAACCACTTCAAACAACTGAAAGCTGTTTTGAAAGAAGCTGGCTATGATTGGTCTGATGATATGGTGCATGTACCTTTCGGAATGGTTACTCAAGGTGGGAAAAAATTCTCAACTCGTAAAGGGCACGTTGTTAAATTAGAAATGGCTCTTGATGAAGCGGTGGATCGTGCTGAAAAACAAATTGAAGCAAAAAACCCTAATTTAGAAAATAAAGAAGAAGTTGCTAAGCAAGTTGGAGTTGGTGCTGTTAAATTCTACGACTTGAAGACTGACCGAAACAACGGTTATGACTTTGATTTGGATGAAATGGTTTCATTTGAAGGTGAAACAGGCCCTTATGTGCAATATGCTCACGCTCGTATTCAATCAATTTTGCGTAAAGCAAATCGTAAAGTGAATATTGACAATATTTCTCTTATTGTTTCTGATGCTGAAGCTTGGGAAATTGTCAAGGCTTTGAAAGAATTCCCAAATATTGTGAAACGTGCTGCTGATAATTATGAACCTTCTATTATCGCCAAATATGCAATTTCACTTGCACAAGCCTTTAACAAATACTATGCTCATGTTCGTATTTTAGAAGATGATGCTCAATTGGATGGACGTTTGGCTTTGATTAGTGCGACTTCAATTGTCTTGAAAGAAGCATTGCGCCTTCTTGGGGTTGCTGCTCCTGAAAATATGTAAAACTATACTTAGTTATTTAATCTCTTATCAAAAAGAATTTAATTCTTGCTGATGAGAGATTTTTTTTGTTTCTTTTTTAAAACATTTTGTAAAATAAGTATTTTAATAAAAAGCTAAGAATCCCATGATAAGCAAAGGAGTGCATAAACGTGAAATTGTCAGAATATAAAAAAACATGTATAAATGAATAAACCTTTGTAAAGTGTAGCATTAGTGCTTGACAAAAAATATGCATAGATGTATAATTTCCTTGTAAACGATTCCAATAATACTGAATCGAAATCAGAAAGGATACTCCAAAATGAACAATGGAATTAATGTTAACTCAGAAATTGGGAAATTAAAATCAGTCCTTCTCCACCGCCCAGGTGCAGAGGTAGAGAATATTACCCCAGACACAATGAAACAGCTTTTATTTGATGATATTCCATATCTCAAAATTGCTCAAAAAGAGCATGATTTCTTTGCTCAAACATTGCGTGACAATGGTGCTGAAACTGTTTATATCGAAAATCTTGCAACAGAAGTTTTTGAAAAATCATCTGAAACAAAAGAAGAGTTTTTAAGCCATTTGTTGCATGAAGCAGGTTACCGTCCAGGACGTACTTATGATGGATTGACTGAATATTTAACTTCAATGCCAACAAAAGATATGGTTGAAAAAGTCTATGCCGGTGTTCGTAAAAATGAATTGGATATCAAACGCACAGCACTTAGTGACATGGCAGGTTCTGATGCAGAAAATTATTTCTACCTCAACCCATTACCAAATGCTTACTTCACACGTGACCCACAAGCTTCAATGGGTGTCGGAATGACTATTAATAAAATGACTTTCCCAGCACGTCAACCTGAAAGCTTGATTACCGAATATGTGATGGCTAACCATCCACGTTTCAAAGACACTCCAATCTGGCGTGATCGTAATCATACTACTCGTATTGAAGGTGGTGATGAATTAATTCTTAATAAGACAACTGTAGCAATCGGGGTTTCAGAACGTACTTCATCTAAAACAATTCAAAATCTTGCTAAAGAATTATTTGCAAATCCACTTTCTACATTTGATACAGTGCTTGCGGTTGAAATCCCTCATAACCATGCAATGATGCACTTGGACACAGTATTTACAATGATTAACCATGATCAATTTACAGTTTTCCCAGGAATTATGGATGGTGCAGGTAACATCAACGTCTTCATTCTTCGTCCTGGTCAAGATGGTGAAGTTGAAATTGAACATTTGACAGATCTTAAAGCAGCCCTTAAGAAAGTCTTGAACCTTTCAGAACTTGACTTGATTGAATGTGGTGCAGGTGACCCAATTGCCGCTCCTCGTGAACAATGGAATGATGGTTCAAATACCCTTGCTATTGCTCCAGGAGAAATCGTTACTTATGACCGTAACTATGTAACTGTTGAACTTTTGAAAGAACATGGTATTAAAGTTCATGAAATTCTTTCAAGTGAACTTGGTCGTGGTCGTGGTGGAGCGCGTTGTATGTCACAACCACTTTGGCGTGAAGATTTGTAATCTGAAGACTTTTACATAATGTTCTTGAATTTAACTACTAAATTTAAAAACAAGTGAATTTATAAATTTAGTTTTATAAGTTCGTAAAATTAAAAATGAAAGTAGCTCATTAATGTAATTTAAAAAATTCATTAAATATTTAAAAATAGAAAAAGGAAAAAAATAATGACATCACCACTTATTACAAAAGCAGAAGTAAATTCAGTATTCCAAGGTCGTAGCTTGCTTGCTGAAAAAGATTTTACACCAGCTGAAATTAACTATCTTGTTGATTTTGGTCTTCATTTGAAAGCATTGAAACAACAAAATATTCCTCATCACTATCTTGAAGGTAAAAATATTGCCTTGTTATTTGCAAAAACTTCAACTCGTACACGTGCCGCATTTACAACTGCTGCCATTGACCTTGGTGCTCATCCTGAATATCTTGGTGCAAATGATATCCAACTCGGAATCAAAGAATCAACAGAAGATACAGCACGTGTTCTTGGTTCAATGTTTGATGCTATTGAACGTCGTGGATTTTCTCAAAAAGAAGTTGAAGATTTGGCAAAATACTCTGGTGTTCCAGTTTGGAATGGTTTGACAGATGATTGGCATCCAACACAAATGATTGCTGACTTTATGACAGTAAAAGAAAACTTTGGTTACCTTAAAGGGTTGACATTAGTTTACGTTGGTGATGGTCGTAACAACATGGCAAATTCACTCATTGTAACTGGTTCTATGCTCGGTGTAAATGTTCATATCGTTGCTCCAGATTCACTTCATCCTTCTAAAGAAGTTATGGATATTGCCAATAAATTTGCTGAAAAATCAGGTGCTAAACCTCTTGCAACTTCTAATATTGAAGAAGGAGTTAAAGGTGCTAACATTATTTATTCAGACGTTTGGGTATCTATGGGAGAATCTAACTGGGAAGAACGTGTTAAACTTTTGACACCATATCGCATCACAATGGATATGTTGAAAATGACAGGAAATGCTGACAACGGTAAACTTATCTTTATGCACTGCTTACCAGCCTTCCATGACACTGAAACTGAATATGGTAAAGAAATCAAAGAAAAATATGGTTTGACAGAAATGGAAGTTACTGACGAAGTTTTCCGTTCTAAATATGCTCGCCAATTTGAAGAAGCAGAAAATCGTATGCACTCAATCAAAGCAATTATGGCTGCAACTTTGGGTAATTTATTTATCCCAGCAGTTCCTGAAGATTTTAAATAATTAAAATAGATAATTTGTCAGTTTACTGACAGAGCTGTCAGTAAACTGATAGATTTTGATTTAAGTCGTTGAAAGCAGTCTAAGATAGTTTTTAGACTGTTTTGACGGTTAAAATCATTGAAAGGATTGATATGGACGCAGAAAATAAAAAAGGAATTGGCCTTGCTGCTTTAGTTGCGATTATTGTTTCTGGAGCGATTGGTGGTGGGGTATTCAACCTCTCTAACGATTTAGCAACAAATGCATCACCTGGTGGTGTTGTCATTTCATGGATTGTTATTGGTTTTGGTATATTAATGTTGGTTTTATCACTGAATCATTTGGTGGTAAATAAACCTGAACTTTCAGGTGTATCAGATTATGCACGTGCTGGTTTTGGTAATATGGTTGGTTTCATTTCAGGTTGGGGTTACTGGTTATCTGCCTGGGCAGGTAACATTGCCTTTGCTGTTTTGATGATGACTTCCGTTGACTATTTCTTCCCCGGCGTATTTCAAGCTAAGAATGGTTCTTTGACCATTCTGTCAGTAATTGTTGTTTCAATTGTTTCGTGGGGATTGACCTTACTCGTTATGCGAGGTGTTGAAGGGGCTGCTGCCATTAATGCAATTGTCCTCGTTGCAAAATTGATTCCCTTGTTTGTTTTTGTAATTGCTGGAATAGTAACATTTAAAGCTGGAGTCTTTAGTGCTCACTTTTGGCAAAATTTCGTTGCGAATACAAATGCTGATGGCGTAATTAAGAGTTTAACTTGGTCTAATATGACTGGCGGAGATTTATTCAGTCAAGTCAAAGGTTCACTTATGGTTATGATTTGGGTCTTCGTCGGAATCGAAGGGGCTGCTATGATGGGTGACCGTGCCAAACGCAAATCAGATGCTGGTAAAGCTTCAATTCTCGGTTTGATTGCCTTGTTAGTGATTTATATCTTGCTCTCATTGTTACCATTTGGTTTTATGAGCCAACAAGAACTGGCTAATACTGGTCAACCAGGTTTGGTTCATATTTTGAACGCTATGGTTGGCGGTTGGGGTGGTTCACTGATGGCCATTGGTCTTGTGATTTCACTTCTTGGAGCTTGGTTGTCATGGACAATGCTTCCTGTTGAAGCAACACAACAATTATCAGAACAAAAATTACTTCCTAGTTGGTTTGGTAAACTTAATGACAAAGGTGCACCTAAAAATTCACTTTTGCTGACACAATTGATTGTTCAAATTTTCTTGATTGTCACTTATTTTGTAGCTGATGCTTACAATGTCTTTGTTTACCTTTGTACCGCTGTTATCATGATTTGTTATGCCTTAGTTGGTTTATATCTCTTTAAATTAGGGATTCAAGAGAAGAAAACAAGTAATATCATTATTGGTTTCATCGCGGCTGCCTTCCAAATCTTAGCCTTGTACTATTCAGGATGGCAATTTGTTTGGCTCTCTTTAATTCTTTACGCAGTTGGTTTCATTCTCTATGCTTTAGGCAAAAAAGAATATGGAACTAAAATGTCTACGGCTGAATTAATCGCAACCTTTATCTTGACAGTTTTAGGAATCCTCGCTGTTTTTGGAGTATATGGAAACTGGCTTGGTTTGCAAGATGCACTGGGAATTGATGGAAATACTTTGCTTGTCGCTGTAGTTCCATTGATTGTAGTAACATTTATTGTTTACTTCGTGGTTCGTAGTGATATCAATAAAAAAGGAATTAAAAATTAATCAAAGGGGTATAAAAAATGGTAAGTCGTATTGTTGTAGCCCTTGGTGGGAATGCTATTTTGACAAAGGACCCATCAGCAGCGGCTCAAAAAAAAGCGCTTGAAGTAACAGCTGAACAGTTGATGCCATTAATTAAAGATAATGACAGACAAATGGTTGTGACTCATGGAAATGGACCACAGGTTGGAAATTTACTTTTACAACAATTGGGTTCAGATAGTGAAAAAAACCCAGCTATGCCATTGGATACAGTTGGGGCAATGACTCAAGGTGAGATCGGTTTTTGGACGGTTCAAGCTTTTACAAGAGCAATGGCTAATAATGGCTTGGAACGTTATCCAGTTATTTCGGCAGTGACCCAAACATTGGTTGATGAAAATGATCCAGCTTTTAAAAATACTAGTAAACCCATCGGTCCCTTTTATACAGAAGAACAATTGCCAGAAATTAAGAAGCAATTTCCTGATTGGGAATTGATGGAAGATGCAGGCCGTGGTTATCGTCGAGTAGTTCCAAGTCCTAAACCACTTGAAATCATTGAAGCAAAAGCATTTGGTCCAATCTTGGAATCTGGAAGTTTACTGATTGCTTCTGGCGGAGGTGGAATTCCCGTCATTAAAGATGGTAATGGTTATAAAGGTGTTGAAGCCGTTATTGACAAGGATTTTTCAGCAGCTAAATTAGCTGAAATGGTTGGTGCAGATGAACTTTTGATTTTGACAAGTGGTGGCGATGTTTATTTGAACTATGGAAAAGAAGATCAAGTTCATCTAGAAACGGTCAAAGTTTCTGAAATGCGTAAGTATGTCGATGAAGAACGCTTTGCCAAAGGTTCAATGGGACCTAAGGTAGAAGCTGCGGTCAGCTTTGTTGAGCGAACAGGTAAAGTTGCTACGATTACAAGCCTTGATAATGTTGAAAATTTTGTCAAATCTGGCAGCGGAACAAGAATTGTTCCATAAATAAGTAAAAAAGATAGAGGAGAAATAATTTAATGGTAAGACGTATGGTCGTAGCCCTAGGTGGTAACGCTATTTTAACAGATGACCCAACAGCAAAAGCACAAGAAAGAGCGCTTGAAACAACGGCAGAACAATTAATTCCTCTTATTAGAAATAATGATGTGGAAATGGTTGTCACTCATGGTAATGGGCCGCAAGTGGGGAATCTTTTGTTGCAACAATTAGCGGCAGATAGTCCTAAAAATCCAGCCATGCCAATTGATACAGCCGTTGCAATGACTCAAGGTCAAATTGGATTTTGGATGGGGCAAGCTTTTACAAGAGCTTTGATAAAAAATAAGATGGAGCGCGTTCCAGTTATCTCTGTAGTGACTCGTACAGTTGTTGACAAAGATGACTCGGCTTTTGAAAAACCAACTAAACCAATCGGTCCATTCTATGACGAAAAGGGCTTAGCAGAGATGAAAGCTCAGTATCCTGACTGGACTTTTGTTGAAGACTCAGGTCGTGGCTATCGTCGAGTAGTACCAAGTCCTAAACCAACACGTATCGTTGAAGCCGAAGCAATTAAACCATTGATTTCATCAAGCGTTTTGGTGACTGTATCTGGTGGTGGTGGTATTCCTGTCATTGAAACTCAAGAGGGTTATGAAGGAGTTGAAGCTGTTATTGATAAAGACTTTTCAGCAGCAAAAGTTGCTGAACTTGTTGAAGCAGATAATCTTTTGATTTTAACTGCGGTAGATAATGTTTTTGTTAACTTCAATAAACCTAACCAGAAAAAACTTGAAACAGTAACAATGGCAGAAATGAAAGCTTATATTAAAGAAGGGCAATTTGCCGCAGGTTCAATGTTACCAAAAGTAGAAGCAGCAATGGAATTTGTTACTCGTACTGGTCGTCCTGCAACAATTACCTCTTTGGAAAATCTTGAAGACTTCCTCAACAATGATTCAGGAACAAAGATTATTCCTTAACGTTAAAAATGCTACATTTCTGATGTAGCATTTTTTTATAAATGTAGTTTAAAAATCGATAAACTTTCCGATATTTTATCAATAATTATTGTACAATTAACATGTAAACGATTTATATTGATAAAATTACTGACAGAATCCTAATACGATTCAGGAATATTATGCTAATCAAGCTAATAAATCTGTCAGTAAAAAAATAAAGAGAGGAAGACAAGTTCGGATGATTTCTCGAAAAAAATCATTTAAACTTGCAAATAAAACTTATGGAACTTGTACAATTTGGTTGCGAAGATTGGCTCAATGTTTGGGAAAAATCAGCAACAATTGATATTGCTCAGTCAACCATTGATTCACTATCTTTAGAAGAGGTCTTGGCTTTTGAAGAAGATAAAGGTGAAGCTTTTATGTCTCAGATGATGAAAGAAAAATTTAGTTATGGATGGATTGAAGGATCACCAGCCTTCAAATCAGAAGTTGCTAAACTTTATAAAAGAGTATCAGAAGACAATATTTTATCTACTAATGGAGCGACAGGAGCAAATTTTCTTACAATTTTAGGCTTGATTGGTCAAGGAGATCATGTAATCGCTCAGTATCCTTCTTATCAACAATTATATGATTGGCCAAAAACATTAGGTGCACAAGTTGATTACTGGAAGATAAAAGAAGAAAATCACTGGTTGCCGCAAATTGAAGACTTGCGTCGACTCGTTAAACCTAACACAAAATTGATTTGTTTAAATAATGCAGCTCAACCAACGGGTGCGATTATGAGTCCAGATTTCTTAGCAGAAGTAGTTGAGATTGCCCGGAGTGTCGATGCTTATATTCTTTGTGATGAGGTTTATCTGCCTCTTGATGAAGAAACCTCTTATGCACCAATTGCTGATTTATACGAAAAAGGAATTTCAACAAATTCAATTTCTAAAACTTATTCGGTTCCAGGAATTCGTGTAGGTTGGGTCGCCACTCAAGATCGTGACCTTTGTAATGAATTCCGAAAGATTCGAGATTATACTCTAATTTGTACAGGAGTCTTTGATGATGCTTTGGCTTCTTTAGTTTTAAAACATAAGGACAAAGTGTTGGCTCGCGCTCGGGATATTGTTAAAGGAAATCTCTCAATTTTAAAAGAATGGGTCGAAAATGAGCCATTGGTCTCAATGGTTTATCCTAATGCTGTGTCTGTAAGCTTTGTGAAATTCGAACAATTAGACCCAATGAAAACGGAAGATTTTGCCATTCAACTCCTTCGTGAAAAAGGAGTGCTAATAATTCCTGGAAATCGTTTTGACTTACCGGGATATGCCAGAATTGGATATTGTACGGATGAAAAGACTCTACGTCAAGGTTTGCAACTCCTATCTGAATTTTTGAGAGAATATAAAGGTTAATATCTTTTATATAAATACATTACCGTTTTACTAACTTGTATAAAAAGTGTATAATGGGAAAATGTGAGTATAATTATAACTAAAGAATATAAAATAGTCTCTATATTCAAGAGACTGTTTTATATTTACAGTCAGATTATACGAATTTAATTATAGCGAATTTATAATTAAATAATAGAAAGTGAGTAAATGGAAAACAAGAAAACAAAAGGGATTAGCCTTTTTGCACTACTAGCGATTATCATCTCAGGAGCCATTGGTGGTGGAGTGTTCAACCTTGCCAATGACTTGGCAAGAGGCTCAACTCCTGGGGGAGTCGTGATTTCATGGCTTTTTATTGGTTTTGGAATATTAATGTTAGTTTTGAGTTTTAATCGGCTTATTACAATAAAACCTGATCTTTCTGGTGTATCAGATTATGCTCGAGCAGGTTTTGGGGACTTTGTAGGTTTTTTATCGGGCTGGGGTTACTGGATTTCAGCATGGACAGGAACAATTGGTTTTGCTGTTTTAATGATGACTTCTGCTGATTATTTCTTTCCTGGTAAATTTGCAAATTCAAACGGTTCACTAACTATTCTGTCAGTAATTATTGTGTCAATTATTTCATGGATATTGATGCTTCTAGTTGATCGAGGAGTAGAAACGGCTGCGGCTGTAAATGCAATTGTGATGATTGCCAAACTGATTCCATTGGTTGTTTTCTCAATTACAGGAATTATCTTATTTAAGGCCAATGTCTTTACTCAGCATTTTTGGCAAACCTTTACAACGAATTTTGCTGCTGATGGTTCAGTCAAAGATTTTGTTTGGCACGCAATGAATGCAAGTGGACTTTTAAGCCAAATTAAGGGCTCATTGATGGTAATGGTTTGGGTCTTTGTCGGGATTGAGGGTGCTGCGATGATGGGAAATCGCGCGAAGAAGAAATCAGATACAGCAAAAGCAACAGTTATTGGTTTAGCAGTTTTGCTTGTTATTTATGTACTTTTGTCACTCCTTCCTTATGGTTATATGGATCAAGCAAGTTTAGCAAATGTCAAAGCCCCTGGTCTTGTTTACATTCTTAATGAAATGGTCGGTGGCTGGGGTGGTAGCCTTATGGCAGTCGGTCTAATGATTTCATTATTAGGAGCATGGCTTTCATGGACAATGCTACCGGTTGAAGCTACACAACAGTTGGCAGAGCAAAAGCTATTGCCAAGTTGGTTTGGTAAACTCAATAAATACCATGCCCCAAGTAATTCATTGTTGATTACTCAGTTGATGATTCAAATCTTTATTATCATTACATATTTTGTTGCAAATGCTTATAATGTTTTTATTTATATGGCAACAGCCGTAATAATGATTTGCTATGCTTTAGTTGGTGCCTATCTTTTCAAAATTGGTCTTAAAGAAGCGTCAGTAAAAAATATACTGATTGGTTTCTTCACTTTTGCTTTTCAGGCTCTGGCACTCTACCTCTCAGGCTGGCAATATGTTTGGCTGGCTATGATTCTATATACAATTGGATTTCTTTTGTTCATTGGAGCAAAAAAAGAGAGTCATCAATCAATATCAGTCAAAGAATGGTTGGGGATGCTTGTTGTGACAGTACTTGGGGTATTAGCGATTGTGGTCTTGATTTGTGGGGCCAAGGCGGGAACAGCCTTTGACCTTCGAGGATTACTAGGATTTTAGGCATAATTTAATAATGAATCATCTTATAAAGATAATTTTACTGATGTTTTTCTAGGTGAATGGAGGAAATAATTGATGAGAACTTTTGCAGAAGTGGAAAAATTGTTAACTGAACTTTCGATTCCTTACAAAATTGTAGAACACCCAGCTAGTCATTCAACAGAAGAGTCGGATAACTACATTAAAGATTATGCAGGGTGTCGTTCAAAAACTTTGATTTTGGCCAATAAAAAATCAACTCAGTTTTATATGATTATCATGGATGACGCTAAACAAGTTGATATGAATCGTTTGAGTGAAATTCTTGAGGTGAAAAGACTCCACTTTGTATCAGAAGACCGATTGGAAGAAATGTTAGGTTTAAATTCAGGAATTGTTTCCCTTTTTGGTTTAGTCGGAACAAATTATGAAAATATGAATATTTATTTTGATCAACAAATGCTTGATGATTATCAGATTCAAACTTTTCATCCTAATGATAATACTAAGACAATTTTCTTTAAGATGGAGGCTTGTTTTACTATTCTGAAGTCACAAGGTTATGATTATCAAATTATTAATTTATAAATTAAAACTCTTGCTCGTCAAGAGTTTTTTTATTCGCCTATTGAGTCTAAAAACTAATTTTTGTATAATAACAATATGCTAACTTTTCCACTGATCAATGACACTTCACGAAAAATCATTCATATCGATATGGATGCCTTTTTTGCTTCCGTTGAAGTGCGTGATAATCCGAGTCTAAAGGGTAAACCAGTTGTGATTGCTAGGAATCCATTGCAGACTGGTGGACGGGGAGTTGTATCGACTTGTTCTTATGAAGCGCGTGCTTTTGGAATACACTCGGCAATGAGTGCAAAGGAAGCGTATGACCTTTGTCCACAAGCTATTTTTATTTCTGGAAACTATGAGAAATATACAAAAGTTAGTAAACAAGTTCGTGAAATTTTTAAACGCTACACGGATAATATTGAGGCAGCGTCAATTGATGAAGCCTATTTAGATGTAACCGAGAATAAAATAGGATCCCAATCAGCAATAAAAATAGCAAAATTAATTCAACATGATATCTTTGTTGAATTAGGTTTGACTTGTTCAGCAGGAGTTTCTTATAATAAATTTTTGGCAAAGATTGCTTCAGATTATGAAAAGCCGCATGGTTTGACATTAATTATGCCAGATGAAGCATTAGAGTTTTTGGCAAAGTTGCCTGTGGAAAAATTTCATGGAGTGGGGAAAGCAACTGTTCCTAAATTACATGCCTTAGGATTCTTTACTGGAGGAGATTTACAAAAAGCTGATCCGGTTGATTTGGCTGAAAGATTTGGTATTTATGGTTGGGAACTTTTCCAAAAGGCAAATGGAATTCATAACTCTAAGGTCAAAAATCATCGTGAACGAAAATCAGTAGGCAAAGAGCGAACCTACGGGAAATTACTATATCTTCCAGATGATCTCAAAGCTGAATTAATCAAAATATCTAAACAGGTTTCCAAATCCCTAAAAAGGCATCAACTCAAGGGAAACATCATTATTTTGAAATTGAGATATTCGGATTTTACAACACTAACGAAACGAAAATCAATGGTAGAGAATCTGGATAGTCCGGAGGACATTGCAGAAGCCGCACAACAGATATTTGAAGAAATTGATTATGATGAGAGCTTGGGAGTTAGGCTGCTAGGAGTTACCGTATCAGGATTTGGTGTCCAAAAAGCAACATTAGATATGCAATAGTTAGAAAAGGGATGAAGGCAATTTCGTCCCGTTTTTTTATCATTAAATAATAGATAATTCCAAGTAAACAAGCAATTTGAAGAAGTTTCATTTCATCAAAAAAACTTATAGAAAATGAGGCCGTAAAAAACCATAAAAAATCACCACTTCCAATTTTAAAATCGAAAATTTCAGTTAAGAGTGCAAGTACTAACCAGCTATAAAAAATCAAAGAAGAGGGAAATAAAATAATAAAGGAAAGAGCGAAAATAAGCCAAATAATAAAGGGGAAGCTATGATGCCGATAATCAAAAGCAGATAAAATAACTGACAGAATACTCATCAAAAATTGTGGAAGACTAAGATAATTAAGCCATGCCAAACAAAAGAGGAGACCAACAGAAAACTCAAGAATAAAATTCATCAATGGAATTTTACTCTTACAATAGCGACAAAGTGATGCAGAAGATAATTGAGAAAATAAGGGAATTAAGTCACGGAAGCTCAAAATGTGATTACAAGAGTCGCAATGTGAGCGTCCAAAAATAATTGATTCTCCTGCCGGAATACGATCAACCAATAGGCCAAAAAACGACCCGAAAATTGTTCCAATAATAAATAAAAATAATATCTCCATACTAATCTATACGAAAATGGATTTTGAATGTAACTAAAAAATTGGATTAAAGAGAAAATAAGTAAATTATTTGAGAAAAAACTCTCATTGGTTTATAATATATTTATACAAAAGTTAATATTAAGGTCTTTTATGACATTTAATATTTAAAAAATGGAGGTTAGTTATGTCAAATGAACACACACAAGAAGTTTTAAATCAAACGGTTGCCGATTTATCGAAAGCATCTGCTCTTGTTCATCAAATCCACTGGTATTTGCGTGGCCCTGGTTTTCTTTACCTACACCCAAAAATGGATGAATTAAAAGACCAATTGGACGAACATTTGGATGAATTTGCAGAACGTTTAATCACTATTGGTGGTTCTCCAGTTTCAACTTTGGTAGAATTTGATAAAAATTCTAAAATCGAGATGACACCTGCAGCTTGGGGTAAATCTAATTCAGAACGTGTCAAAGAATTGATTGTTGCTTATAAATATTTGACTCAACTCTTCAAAGACGGAATTAAAATTGCTGGGGATGATGGAGATGATGTGACAGTTGATTTATTCACAACTGCTCTTGGGGATATCGAAAAGACACTTTGGATGATTGAAGCTGAAGTGGGATAATAAAATTGTAAATGAAAAGCTCTGTCAGTACTGACAGAGCTTTATTTTACTTTAAAATTTACTGACAGGATTTTTAGCAATCTAAAAGGATAGAAAGATTCTATCCTTTTTATGATTAAATACCCGATTTCGTTTTTCCATTCCATGAATTTAATCCACCTTTAAGGATATAAATTTCAGGAATACCTGCTTTTTTAAGTTTTTTAGCAACTTTTGCTCCGCCAACAGGACGACCAGTTTCATAAATTAGCACTGGTTTATGTTTGCTCAAAGCATTTAAACTTTGATCAATCTGACCAGAAGGAAGATTACGCGCACCAAGAATATGGTTAACTCGGAATTGATTTTCTTCGCGAATATCAATTAATTGAGAAGTTGGTATCAACCGAGCAAATTCAGCTTCCTCAACAAGTTTTGCATTGCGACGAAGATTCCAGCGGGGATAGACAAACATTCCGATAATTACTAAGACAAGAATGATATCAATGATAATAATAATCAAAATTATTCTCCTTTAAATTTAAGAGCAAGACTTGCAGCGCCGATAATTCCGGCATCATTTCCAAGAACAGCAAGTTTAATTTTACTTGAGTTACGAACAGTTGAAAAGGCATATTTATTGAAATAAGCTTCAACTTTTTCACGCAAGAATTCACCAGCTGCTGATACACCACCACCGATAACGATTGAAGCAGGGTTTAAAGTAGAACCCAAATTTGCACAGGCAAATCCAAGATAATAAGCAAATTTATCAACAACAGATAAGCTGAAGTGGTCCCCTTCTTGAGCAGCAAAGAAAATGTCTTTAGAAGTTACTTCATCACCATTGTCAATAGCAGCCTTAATAGTAGAATCTCCTTCGTACTCTTCAGCAAATTTACGAGCTAAGCGAACGATTCCTGTAGCAGAAGTTACTGTTTCCAAACAACCGCGGTTTCCACAAGTACATTCAAAACCATCAGGGTCAACGCAAATGTGGCCGATTTCACCACCAGCTCCAGCAACACCATGAACTAGCTCTCCTGAGGCGATAATTCCACCACCAACACCAGTTCCAAGAGTGATGAATACTACATCAGGATTGTTTTCGCCAGCCCCAACCCAACGTTCACCAAGAGCAGCAACGTTAGCGTCATTGTCCAAGATGAAAGGTAGACCAACACCCTCAGAAATTGGTTTACCAACCTCTTGAGTATCTGCCCAGTTTAAGTTGAAAGCGGCTTTAACAGTACTTTCAGAAATATTTACTGACCCAGGAGTTCCCATTCCAATTCCGAGAAACTCTGATTTATCCAAATTGTAAAGGTTCAAACGGTGGTTGATTGATTGGATAATATCAGGAACGATATGTTTTCCATCTTCTAAAATATTTGTTGGGATAGACCATTTATCTTGAACTTCACCAGTGAGAGTTAAAATCCCAAATTTAATTGAAGTTCCGCCAAGGTCGATACCGATAATTTTACTTGCAGTCATTGTTTTTTTCTCCAATCTGACAATAAAAAAAGCATTATTTTTTATTAGTCGTAGATTTTTTCTTTTCAATTCTCTCTTCACGCGACAAAATCAAGCGAGCAGTCAAGTAATCGTGGTCGCTTTTCTGAAATATTCCTGATTCAAGCATCTTTCCTAATTCAATTTGCATAAAAGCAATCGCATCCAAACGATCTGGAAAAAGATTGATATATCCATATTTTTTCAGCATTTCTTGTACATCGTAGAGAGTTTTCATTACTACATTTTACCGTATTTGATAAAGGCTTTCAAGTGCAAGCTATATGTAAAATATAGAGAATAGCGCAGATTTTGCTTATAAAATGGTATAATACACTATAATTTGAAAACGTAACTAAAAAGATATTTAATGGTAATGATGTTTTTGGAATAAGATTATAGTTAAAATTTACTTGTTGAAGGTAAAAAATGAATAGAATTTTGATTGATGCGGACTTTTATGCAGGAAATCGCTTAGAGCGATTTGTTCTTGAAAATGAAAAAGAACTCGGGATAAAAGACAAGGTTGACGTAACAAGAGTATTCTATAATCATCAAGATGCCTATCAATATCTTCAAATTTACCTTGAAGAAGTTAAGACTTGTTTTATAAAAATTGCACAAAAAGAAGAGTTCGAAATACTGAAAAAAATGCAGAAGTTAGAAAGTAAGGCATTTTTTCTTATCTATACTGATAATCCTGACTTAAAAGATGAATTATTGAGCTTTACTACCCTACCATTATGGTCTCAGATGACTGTGTGTAGCGATTTTGATAGTGAAGTTAGGGAAATGATTGAAAAAGTTTTACTGTACTGTTTTACAAATGAATTAAATATTGTTGAAATGGCTGGCTATCCGATTTCTATGGATTCTCTTTTATATATTGAAGCGGACAAAACACATCGAAATTATCTTAGAGCCATCACAAAAGATAATGAGTGCCTAGTTCGTGGAACAATTTCAGACGCAAAAAAGAAAATGCCCAATCTCCTCTCACTTGGGCGTGGGTTACTCGTTGATTCAAAGAAAATTCGTCGAATTGAAGATGACGGCTTGACCCTGTGTTTTGTACAAAGTTTGAAAAAAGTCAAAGCACCAATGGTTTGCAAAAAAGAGTTAAAGGAACTCAAAAAACATTCAAAACGAATAAAATAATCACTCTTTTTTAGGGTGATTTTTATTTTTGCCTGATACAAACTCAATTTCATCACAGAAAACTCAATTTCGTCACAAAAATTATGAAATTGTGCAAAAAAAGATTGTAAGCAAAATTGAAAGGGATTACAATAGGGGTATAAAATTTAATATTGATTTAAGACTATTAAACAAATGAAATCAACTGAAAACTTATACATAGTCAAAGTGAGGAAAGGAGGTACTAAAAATTTTGTTGCAGTAGAATTTTTAAAAAGTTCTACGAAAGATTAGAAATTTTTAGAAAGGAAGTAGAAAAATGAAAACTAAAAAATTACTTGTTTCAACACTTATCCTTGCGACCCTTGGTGGAACTATTCTTCAAGTAAGTCCTGTATTCGCTGTTAATCGTTCAACTTACTCACAAGGTTCAACCAATGATAAGAAGTACGGTATGGGAGCTTATGCCGCTTATTGGAATAACTATGGAAATCATTGGGCAGAAGTAGCTTTTCAGGGCAAATATGGGGGAACCATAGTAGGAGGAGCTCATGCCAATCAACAGGCCTATGCATGGTTAAATACTCGTTGGGGACAAAGAGTGAATTTCTTTCATGGCAATGGTACAGTTCAAACCAAACACTGGTGATTGAAATGAAAAAAATAAAATATATTTTTTTGACTGTGACCGTTGCTCTAGTCACAGTTTTTTATATTATTAATATAAAAGAAAATGGGCAGCAAATTATCTCAGAAAGACTACCAACTTCTGTTCTTATCGCAAATAATGAGAACCAAAATCCAGAAACTGTTCCTAGTCCTCGTGAAGTTATCAAAGATGTGGATGATTATGCAAGAAAACATGATATCTTTATCATTATGGATGTCGTCATACCAAACGGTTCAGGAGATTTCAAGCCAACTTATATGACTTTTGGGAAAGGAAAACTTGCAAATAATATGAACCTACTTCCAAAAGAGAAAAGAGAGGAGTATGACCCAATTGGTATGTTTGGGACATACAATGTTTTTTCCGGAAAGAAAGAAGCTAAGGAGTTTAGTCAGTATTTAAGTCAAAAATTCCATGTAACAGCAGTTTATGTTCCGAATATGTCTCTTCTAGGGGAATATTACAACATCTATGGTAATCCACAGGCTGTAACGTTATTGATAAGTGTTTTTCTGGCTTTTGTCGGCTTAGCTATTTTTGTAAGAATCTCAGAGTTACGAAAATCAGGAATAGAACTTTTGTCTGGGAAGACATTGTTGAATACTGTGTTTTCAGATAGTATTCGTGATATGAAGTTTATCTCAATTTTGACGATGATTGCTATGATAGGGACTTCTAGTTACTTGCTCATAACTGGTCTAAGCAACTTGTCACTTCACATTTTTGCTTTATTTTCTATCTTCTTATCTTCTTTGATATTTGTGTTACTGTCATGCTTAGTAAGTGCAATAATCATGATTATCCTCTCTCGGAGTCAACTCAATTCACTTATCAAAGGAAAATTGCCGACAACAGCTTTGATGATTCTTGTGGTTTTGATGCAATTTGCTGTGAGCATTGTCCTTGTCACCAGCTTGTCAGGAATTCACTATAATCAAATCGAATTAAAAAAGCAGGAAGCCGACTTAGATAAATGGAAACAGGAAAAAGATTATTATACGTTTCCCTATGCCTCTATTAATCTGCAAGTAAGTAATCAAGAAGCAAAAGCTTGGTGGAACTTTTATAATATTGAGGTAACGAAAGAAGATGCGATATTCGTTAGACATAATTTGTTTGATGGACCAGAAGAAAGTAGCGACGAACAACTCATCGTCACACCAAGTTATCTGAAAGCACAACATATAAATGTTAAAGAAGACTTTTCTAATCTCAAACTTGGAGAATACGCTCTTTTGATACCAAAAAATCAAATGAAAAATCGTCAAAAATTGATTGCTCAGTACAATAAACTTTTGACGGAAACAACACAAAATGGCAAAAAAGAAACCAAGATGAAGGCGAAATACGTTGAAGAAGTACCAAGTGACGAAAATCGTTTTATTTACAATGTGGCTTATGAGAAAATGACAACGCAACAAGAAATATTTGACCCAATTATTATTGTGATAACACCGCAATCATCAGGAGAAGAAACGGGCATATCATGGGCAGGGGATAATGATTATTTCTTTGTGAAAGGTAAAGAACAAACGCTTAATACGCTGAAAAAGTTGGGACTATATGATAAGGTTCATTATTTAGTTAATGCCTATGGACAGTATGAGGCACAGACAAATCTTGTAGAAGAAAGTTTAAATATGGCAATCCTATCAGCCATTATAACAATTATTGTCATTAGCTTTTTCTATATTTTACTTCATCTGCTTTACTTTACTCATTTCAGGAGAACAATCGTAATAAAATTTATTTCTGGAATGCCCAACTTGAGAATTCATCGTCCTTTCATTTTTGTAGAGTTAGGGTTGCTTTTGATTTTATTACCAACACTGACAATAATCAGCAATGAGTTTTTATATTCTCTTTTTGTTGTAAGTACTTTGTGGTTTATTTCGCTCATTATCCTACTTGTTCAAATGAAAAATTTTGAAAATGGACAAATAGATAGTTTGAAGGGAGAATAAATGTTTGAATTAACTAATATTACTAAAGAATTTTTACATAGAAAGATTTTTGATAACTTTAAATTAACCTTTGAAGCTGGGAAAGTTTATGCCATTATCGGTCAATCAGGTTCTGGTAAAACAACCTTACTGAACATGATTGCTAAACTTGAGCCCTACGAGGGAAGTATTCGTTATGAAGGAAAAGAATTATCAAAAATCAAGAAACATTACTATTTTTTAAATGATTTGTCTTATCTTTTTCAAAATTTTGGATTGATTGAGAATGAAACGATTGATAATAATTTGGATTTGGGATTGCTTAATCAAAAGTTATCCAAGAAAACTAAACAAGAAAAAAAGCTTGAAACTTTGGCACAAGTTAATGTGGCCTATTTAAAACTCAATCAAAAAATTTATGAATTATCAGGTGGTGAGGCGCAACGTGTGGCACTTGCTAAAGCGATTTTGAAAGATTCACCGGTTATTTTGGCAGATGAGCCAACAGCAGCACTAGATTCTGAGAATAGTGAAGAAGTGATGAAACTGCTTTTGAGTATGAAAAATGAAAAGCGGATTATCATCATTGCAACACACAACCCAGTCATTTGGGAAATGGCAGATGAAGTTGTTGAATTATCTAGATGAGGGAAATGGTAAGTATGAAAAAATACATTGTTTTTACATTTATTATCAGTTTACTTAGTCTGTCTCTTCCGTTTTTTCCAGCTACAAATAATAGCTTTGAAAGTATTAATCTTTTGGGTTTTCAATATGCTATAAAATATAACGTTGAATTATATTTTATCATCATAATTGTGCTACTGTTCAATTATTTCACGATGGCCAGTCAATATGTGAAATATAAAAGGGTAATTCCGGTTTTAATCACAATTACTGTCCTTTGTGCCTATGGTGCCCTTTTGTTAAATCAAATTTTGATTGGGGGATTTCAAAGAGGAGTGATAGTGTTAGAAACTTATCATTTCGGTTATTTTATCAGTTTCTCCTTGTTTTTAGTTTTTAATATTTTGGTTTATGTGGATGCCTACAAAAAGAAAAAATAGATAATTATAAAATCAAAGGAGAGTAAAAATGAGGATAAATAAGATAAAAATCTGGCAAATGCTAGTTATGTTCATCATCTGGATAGGAGTGATGTTTCTTCCAGCAACAGTAAATCAGAATAAATTGAATACGAACTTTGATTATAAAAAAAGTAGAGAAAATTTCTTTTATTTTCTTTTTCATCAGTTCCCTCTTTATAGTTTTATTTTGGGTTTATTGTTACTTATCTCATTTTTTCTCATTTATTATCAAAAAACAAAGTTTAGTGTCTATTTTTCTTTTGCTAGTCTAATTTTTTACATCAGTTTTTTAATTATAGCTTTTCCATTTATGATTATTTTTAATCATAGTTTATCTGGGGATACTTTTGGGTTCAACTTTCTATCTTTCTAACTTTTTATGGAGCTGGATATATTATTGCTGTCTTACTGGGTTTATTTGCTTTTCTTTTATTATTCCTCTATGCTTTAAAAATGAGGAATTTCCAAAAAGAAGGGTAATTCTTAGCGATTTTATTAATTATAAAAAAATAAAGAACTCCTTAGAAAATTTTCTTTGGAGTTTTCATTTTTCAACTAAAAAAATCTTTGCTAGGCTTGTAAACGTGTGCATTTACAGCTTTTAAAAAAGTGTGCTATAATGGGTTAGATATATACGAAAGTAAGGTATGATAAAATTGACTAAATTACGCGAAGATATTAGAAACGTCGCTATTATTGCCCACGTTGACCATGGTAAAACTACATTGGTTGACGAACTCTTAAAACAATCTCAAACGTTGGATGCTCGTAAAGAATTGGCTGAACGTGCGATGGACTCAAATGCACTTGAGCAAGAACGTGGGATTACTATCCTTGCCAAAAATACAGCAGTTGAATATAACGGAACTCGTATCAACATCTTGGACACACCAGGTCACGCGGACTTCGGTGGAGAAGTTGAACGTATTATGAAAATGGTTGATGGGGTTGTCCTCGTTGTCGATGCTTACGAAGGAACGATGCCTCAAACACGTTTTGTTTTGAAAAAAGCTTTGGAACAAAACTTGACGCCTATCGTTGTTGTTAATAAGATTGACAAACCATCTGCTCGTCCAGCTGAAGTTGTTGATGAAGTTCTTGAACTTTTCATCGAACTTGGTGCTGATGACGAACAATTGGATTTCCCAGTTGTTTATGCTTCAGCAATCAACGGTTCTTCATCAATGTCTGATAATCCAGCTGATCAAGAACACACAATGGCAAATATTTTTGATACAATCATCGACCATATCCCTGGTCCAGTTGATAACTCCGATGAACCTTTGCAATTCCAAGTTTCACTTTTGGACTACAATGACTATGTTGGACGTATCGGTATCGGTCGTGTTTTCCGTGGAACAATCAAAGTTGGAGACAGCGTTACTTTGTCTAAACTTGATGGAACAACTAAAAACTTCCGCGTCACTAAACTTTTTGGTTTCTTCGGTCTTGACCGTCAAGAAATCCAAGAAGCAAAAGCTGGTGATTTGATTGCTTTATCTGGTATGGAAGATATCTTCGTTGGTGAAACTGTTACACCTTCAGACCATGTAGAACCATTGCCAATCTTGCACATTGACGAACCTACTTTGCAAATGACTTTCCTTGCTAATAACTCTCCTTTCGCTGGTCGCGAAGGAAAATGGGTAACATCACGTAAAGTTGAAGAACGTTTGGTTTCTGAATTGCAAACTGACGTTTCACTTCGTGTTGAAAACACTGAATCTCCTGATAAATGGGTTGTTTCTGGTCGTGGTGAATTGCATTTGTCAATCCTTATTGAAACAATGCGTCGTGAAGGATATGAACTTCAAGTTTCACGTCCTGAAGTTATCATCAAAGAAGTTGATGGTGTAGCTTGCGAACCATTTGAACGTGTTCAAATCGATACTCCTGAAGAATACCAAGGTTCAATCATCCAAGCGCTCTCTGAACGTAAAGGGGACATGCTTGATATGCAAGTTACTGGTAATGGTCAAGCACGTTTGATTTTCCTTGTTCCTGCACGTGGTTTGATTGGATTCACAACAGAATTCATGTCAATGACTCGTGGATACGGAATCATGAACCATACTTTCGACCAATATCTTCCAGCTGTTAAGGGAGAAATCGGTGGACGTCACCGTGGTTCTTTGATTTCTATGGACTCTGGTCAAGTAACGCCTTATGCTATGGGTTATGTTCAAGAACGTGGACAACTTTTTGTTGACGCTGGTACTGAAGTTTATGGTGGGATGATTGTTGGTGAACACAGCCGTGATAACGATTTGACTGTAAACATTACTAAAATGAAACAACAAACAAACGTCCGTTCTTCAAATAAAGACTCTACATCTGTTTTGAACACTCCAAAAATCCTTTCACTTGAAGAATCTTTGGAATTCCTCGGTGATGATGATTACTTGGAAGTAACTCCTGAATCAATCCGCTTGCGTAAACAAATCTTGGACAAAGCAATGCGTGAAAAATCAACTAAGAAGAAAAAATAAAGATTTATAAAAAGTACTGAAATTAATTTTTTCGATTATAAAAAAACAAGTGATTTGAGCATTTTTGCTTGAGGACTTGTCTAGTTTGGAAAGGAGAAAGATGTTTTATATTATCCTGTTGATTTTAGGAGCCTTTGCGTATATCTTTATGATGCCCAAAGACGTTCGGCGGAGTATGGACATTTTCTTCTTTGCTGGCGTGGGTGTCTTGATAGTTGCTTTTGCAGTAGCTCAAGCAGCTAGCCATCAAGCATTTCTTTTAGAAGTTTTGGGAATAGTAGTCATGATTGTTGTGACGGTTAGAGCTTGGATGGAACTTGAAAAACTGGACACTCGTCGAAAGAAAAAATAAGTTGTTGATGAAATAAAAATCAATCAGCGAATAAAACTGTCAAAGTTTGGCAGTTTTATTTTGATTTTATGGAAATGGAGAAAAATCATGAACATGGAGAAAGTGGCTCAAGGTTTTGAGCTGGTAGTTGAAAATATTACAAAATTATCTGAGAAATTAGATACAGATTTTTATGATGCTTTTGTGGAACAAAATGCTGCTTTTTTAGATGGTACTGACCAAGGAATTGTTGAGCTGTCAGTAAATAATGACAAACTCCGTCAGTTAAATTTATCAAATAAAGAATGGCAAAAACTTTTTCAATTTGTTTTATTAAAAGGTTCGCAAGTTGCGCCTCTTCAGGCAAATCATGCCATGACTCCTGATGCAATTGGTCTAATTTTCAACTTTATCATTGAACATCTCAATAAAAATTCTGAACTTCGCTTAATTGAGTTTGGTTCTGGTATGGGGAATCTTGCGGAAACATTGCTTGTTAATCTTAATAAAAAAGTAGATTATGTTGGTTTTGAAGTCGATGATTTACTTTTAGATTTGTCAGCTTCAATGGCTGAAATCATGGGAAGCCATGCCGAATTTATGCAAATTGATGCGGTTCAAAAACGTTTGATGGAGCCAGCTGATGTTGTTGTTAGTGATTTGCCAATCGGTTTTTATCCAGATGATGAAGTTGCGAAAAATTTTGAAGTCGCTGCTACTGATGGACACACCTTTGCACATCATTTGTTGATTGAACAATCATTTAATTACTTGAAAGATGGTGCTTTTGCAGTTTTCTTAGCACCGGAGGATTTACTGACAAGTGTACAAGGCCCACTTTTAAAAGAATGGATTAGTCAGCATGGAAGTATTATGGCGGTAATTACTTTACCAAGCTCACTTTTTAATGCTGATGCTAAAGCAATTTATGTCTTGAAAAAAGGGCCTGCTGCTCATGCGACCTTTGCTCATCCTTTGTCATCATTGACAGACAGAGAAAGTTTAGAAGTCTTTATGGAAGAATTTACAAAAACTGTAAAATTATAAGTAAAAATAAAAAATTATTGGCTAGTCTGTCAGTAATTTTTTATTGTATAAAATCATTAAAAATGCAAACGCTTTTTATTTGTAATTGAAATAAAAAAATAACCAAGTGAATCATGGCTGAAAAACACAAAAGAAATTGTAATTGTGTTATAATTTAACCGTATTTCAAATTCAAGGAAGGTTTATTAAACATGACCAAAACATTAGCAGTAAACGCTGGTTCATCATCTATGAAATGGCAAATGTATGAAATGCCAGAAGAAAAAGTTCTTGCCAAAGGATTAATTGAACGGATTGGCTTGAAAGATTCAATCGTCACCGTTAAATTTGGAGAAGAAAAAGAAGAACGAGTTTTTGATATTCCAAATCATACAGAAGCAGTAGAAGTTTTACTTGAAGATTTAAAACGTTTGAAAATAGTAGAGGAATTTACTGAAATTACTGGTGTGGGACACCGCGTGGTTGCTGGGGGTGAAATTTTCCAAAAATCAACAGTAGTTACACCAGAAGTTTTGCAACAAGTTAAAGATTTGTCAGCTCTTGCGCCTTTGCACAATCCAGCAAATGCTGCCGGCATTGAAGCTTTTTTGAATTTGTTGCCTGATGCTACTTCAGTAGTTGTTTTTGATACAGCTTTCCATACAACAATGCCTGAAAAAGCTTTCCGTTATCCATTGCCTAAAAAATATTATACAGATTATGCCGTACGTAAGTATGGGGCTCATGGAACTTCACATATGTATGTTTCGCAAGAAGCCGCAAAATTACTTGGTAAACCAATTGAAGAAACAAAAATTATCACGGCGCATATTGGGAATGGCGCATCAATTACCGCAGTAAAAGGCGGAGAATCTGTTGATACATCAATGGGCTTCACACCTCTTGCTGGAGTGATGATGGGAACTCGCACAGGTGAAATGGATCCTTCTGTTTTTCCTTATTTGATTGAAAATGATTCTGAACTCAAAGATGCTCAAGATGTTGTTGATATGATGAACAAAGAATCTGGTCTCTATGGGGTATCCGGTATTTCATCAGATATGCGCGATATCATTGCTGCTAAAGATACAGATGCTGATGCAAAACTTGCATTTGAGATGTATGTTGATCGCATTCAAAAATTCATCGGTCAATATTTGGCAGTCTTAAATGGAGCCGATGCACTTGTCTTTACTGCTGGAATTGGTGAAAATTCTGTTCCTGTTCGAGAAGCAATTCTTTCTGGATTGACTTGGTTTGGTATTGAAGTAGACCCTGAAAAAAATGTTTTTGGTGTTGAGGGAGAAATTTCAAAACCAAGCTCACGCCTAAAAGTTTTTGTAATTCCAACGGATGAAGAACTTGTGATTGCTCGCGACGTTGAGGCACTTAAAAAATAATAAATCAAAAGATTTTGTCATCAAACAAGATCTTTTTTTATTTTAAAAATGACAGCAAGATACAAAGTTGTAGGAATCATTGATAGAGGAGAAATGAAATCAACTCTAAAGTATGATATAATTTTAAGAATAAAACGCATACATTAAGGAGAGTAAGTATGGAAAAAACGCTCGCTGTCAATGCAGGCTCCTCATCATTAAAATGGCAACTCTATGAAATGCCAGAAGAAACCGTGATTGCTAAGGGGATTTTTGAACGTATTGGTCTATCTGGCTCAATTTCAACAACTAAATTTAACAATGAAGAACACGTTAGAAAACAAGAAATTGTGGACCATCGTCAAGCTGTTTTATTGCTGATGGATGAGTTAATCCATTTTCAATTAATTCATGAGTTCCGTGAAATCACAGGAATTGGGCATCGTGTTGTTGCAGGTGGGGAATTTTTTAAAGACTCTACAATTATTACACCTGAGGTTTTAGCTGAGATAAAAAACCTTTCAACTTTGGCTCCTTTACATAATCCGGCCAACGTTTTAGGGATTGAAGCCTTCCAACGTCTCTTACCCGATGCACTTGCGGTCGCTGTTTTCGATACGGCTTTTCATAGCACTTTACCTGAAAAAGCTTATCGTTATCCTATTCCAACAAAATATTATGAAGATTATTCAATCAGAAAATATGGGGCACATGGGACTTCACATATGTATGTGGCGCAAGAAGCAGCAAAGGTCTTAGGAAAACCACTGGAAGAATTGAAGATGATTACGGCCCACATTGGAAATGGAGCTTCAATTACAGCGATTGAAGGTGGTAAATCTGTTGATACTTCAATGGGATTTACACCACTTGCTGGTGTAATGATGGGAACGCGTGCGGGGGAAATGGATGCTTCAGTCATTCCTTATATGTTGGAGAGCGATCCGAGTCTTAGAAATGCTCAAGATGTGATTGACATTCTCAACAAAGAGTCTGGAGTGCTTGGGGTATCTGAACTTTCTAGTGATATGCGTGACCTTTCAGAAGCAGTAGCCAAAGGAAATCCTAAAGCGATTCTTGCCTATGAAATGTACGTTGACCGTCTCAAAAAATTTATTGCCCAATATTTTGGCGTATTAAATGGAGCTGATGCACTTATTTTCACTGCAGGTGTCGGAGAAAATGATACGGCTGTTCGGACGGATGTAGTTAATGGACTTTCGTGGTTTGGAATGGAAATTGATGAAAGTAAAAATGTTCGTGGAGCTTTTGGCATCATTTCTAAGCCAGAGTCTAAAGTGAAAGTACTTGTTGTGCCAACAAACGAAGAATTGGTTATTGCTCGTGATGTCGAAGCGGCTAAATAATGAAATAAAAATTACTGACAAGGCTGTCAGTAATTTTTTATTTAAGAAAAAGCTGTCAGTAAAATTTGTCCAAAAGCTTGTCATCTATAAAAGAAAGCGCTATAATTATTGTGAGTAGAGGTGGAAATTATGGAGAATTTACCAAAAGTTATAAAGGCTGAAATGTTGCCGGGAGTGCGTTTACGCTTAGAATTTGATAACGGACAAGTTCGATATTATCCTGTTCATGAGCAAATTGATCTGTTGATGAACCCTTTTGACGTGAGCAAATTAAAAAAGACTTACGGAGCAAACTTGTTTCTTGGTGGAATGGTTTCATGGATAGGAAATGAAATTAAGATTGAACCTAATGGGGATTTATTACTCAATGATTCAGTGATTCCTGCTGAGCTTCTTTGGGAACATAGTTTAAAACATATAGATAGTATGGACCCTGAAAAATTGAAAGAATTGGAAGAAATTAAGCATCCTTTTTGGCAAGGGGTAAAAAGTCTTAATTTGATTTTTTGGATTGCCGGAATTCTTTTTGTGATTTACTTGCTTATTCAATTATTGGGGCATCTTGGTTTATTGACATCTTAACAGTTTTTATAAAGGCTTTTATTAGTCTTTTTTTCGTGAGCATTTTATGGTAAAATAGAGAAAATATAATAGAATAGGTGCAATATGGCTGAAATTAAATATAAACGCGTACTATTAAAACTTTCGGGAGAAGCTCTCTCAGGCGAAAAGGGATTCGGATTCGACCCTGAAACAGCAAAAGCTGTTGCTGAAGAACTTAAAGAAGTCCATGATTTGGGTGCAGAACTTGCGATTGTTTGCGGTGGTGGTAATGTTTGGCGTGGAGTTACTGGTGAAAAAGCCGGGATGGAACGTGCTCAGGCAGATTACATGGGAATGCTTGCAACAATCCAAAATGGATTGTTCATTCAAAGCGCACTTGAAAACATTGGAGTTGACACACGAGTGATGACGGCCATTGAGATGAAAGCCGTTGCTGAACCTTATATTCGTCGTCGTGCTGAACGTCATTTAGAAAAAGGGCGTGTTGTTATTTTTGCTGGTGGAACTGGCTCACCTTACTTCTCAACTGATACAACCTCTGCTTTACGTGCTGCGGAAATTAATGCTGATGTCATTTTGATGGCTAAAAATGGTGTTGATGGTGTTTATAACGCAGACCCTAAATTAGTTGCTGATGCTATTAAATTTGAACATTTGACACATATGGATGTTATTACTAAAGGCTTGCAAGTTATGGACAGTACAGCTTCAACAATGTCAATGGATAATCATATTCCACTTGTTGTTTTCAACATGAATGAAGCTGGAAATATTACACGCGTCGTTCGCGGTGAAGAAATCGGAACAACTGTTGAATAAGATTTACTTACAAAGCTGTCAGTAAATCTATCTATTCAAGAAATACTGATGGGAATACTAGTGTATTCGTAAACGTCAAAGGGGCAATGGCTAGCCTTTGATAGAATTTCTGTCAGTAAAAATAAAAGAATTAATAAAGTAGAAAAAGGAAATAAAATGGCAAACGAAATTGTTACAACAGCTCAAGAACGGATGAAACACTCATTAGCAAGTTTACAACGTGATTTGGGACACCTCCGAGCTGGTCGTGCCAATGCAAGTCTTCTTGACCGTGTTCAAGTTGTTTACTATGGTGCACCAACACCACTTAATCAGTTAGCGTCAATCACAATTCCAGAGGCTCGTGTCTTGATGGTCACTCCTTTTGATAAATCAATTTTGAAAGACATTGAAAAATCATTGTATGAATCAGACCTTGGAATTACGCCAGCGAATGACGGTTCTGTCATTCGTTTAGTTATCCCAATGTTGACAGAAGAACGTCGTCGTGAACTTGTCAAAGAAATGGGTAAATATATTGAATCAGCAAAAGTAGCGATCCGTAATATCCGCCGTGATGCAATGGATACTGCTAAAAAATCAGAAAAAGCAAAAGAAATCACAGAAGATGATCTTAAAGATCTTGAAAATGAGATTCAAAAAGTGACTGATGATGCTGTAAAAGAAGCTGACAGATTGGCGTCAGTTAAAGAAAAAGAATTGTTGGATATCTAAGTAGACTAATCTAACAAAAATATAATCTGAAAAGCATTGACGGCTCCATTGAGCCGTTTTTACATCAAAAAGCTGTCAGGATGGATAAAATTGAGAGAACTAATCAAACTTAGAGAGCAACCGTCTTATTTAAAGAAGCAATTCGTTTTTTTCAGGAAAAGTGGGGGAGTGCTGAGAGTAATTCTGTTTATGAAGACTGTTTGAAGCACAGTTTGGATAGTCAAAATTCTATTCCTCAGTGGTACCTGATTGTTGATGAAGGAAAAATTATTGCGGGTTGCGGACTGATTAGCAATGATTTTATTAGTCGAATGGATTTATATCCTTGGCTCTGTGCACTTTATGTCGAAGAAGAATTTCGTCAGCAAGGGCTCGCTCGTTTGCTGATTGAAGCTGTCAAAGAAGAATGCAAAGCTTTTAGTTTAAAAAAACTTTACTTAGCAACAGATTTTATTGATTTTTATGAACAGTTTGATTTTCATTATCTAGCTGACGGATATCATCCTTGGGGTGACAAGTCACGGATTTACGAAGGAAATATTAATTAAGAGAGACTAGAAGTCTCTAAATTACATTTAATAAAGAGGAACAAATGAGTATTATTGGACAAACAATCTCTGCGATTATCGTGGAAGAAAGTGAACGTTTCTATTTTCTCCAAAAAGGAGAAGATTTATTACGATTAGACAAAACAGAAGGTGAACATGCTATTGGCGATGTGGTGACTGGTTTTGTTTATGTGGATAAAGATGAACATCGTCGTCTGACGACTTTGGAACAAAAAGCAACAAATGAGCAATATGGTTGGGGAACAGTAACAGCTGTTCGTAAGGACCTCGGTGCCTTTGTTGACACAGGTTTACCAGGGAAAGACGTGGTTGTCTCTCTTGATGATTTGCCACTTGAAAAAGACCAATGGCCAAAAGTTGGCGATCAACTTTATGTGAAATTAATTGTTGACAGAAAAGAACGGATTTGGGGTCATTTGGCTTGGCATGAAGATTTTTGGAACCTTGCTGGACCTGGTTATGACAATATGCAAAACCAAGATTTACGTGCTATTGTTTACCGAAATAAAGAATCAGGAACTTTTGTGTACTTGCCTGACAACAATATGCTAGGGTTTATTCATCCTAGTGAACGCTTTGCTATTCCACGCGTTGGTCAAGAACTGCAAGTTCGTGTTATCGGATTTAGAAAAGAAGACCGTAGTCTAAATCTGTCAGCAAAACCACGTGCTTATGAAATGCTTGATGCTGATAGTCAAATGATTTTGGCCTATCTTCAATCAATGGGTGGTAAAATGGCTTTTAATGATAAATCAAATCCAGATGAAATCAAAGCCACATTTGGTATTTCAAAAGGACAATTTAAAAAAGCGCTCGGTGGCCTGATGAAAGCAAAAAAAATCAAACAAAGTCCAGAAGGCACAGAATTAATTGGAGAATAATTTACTGACAGCTTTACTCAAAGAGAGAAGCTAAGTTTAAAGACTTTGTCAGCAAATTCTATCAGTAAAGACGACTTATAAAAATTTCTGTCAGTAAAAAAAGGTAGCTCTAAAAGCTACTTTTTTTTGAGCTATGCTATAATATTTCACAAGACAACTAAAGCAAAGGAGAAATAATGGCAACAGAAAGAGCAATATTTGCAGGTGGATGTTTTTGGTGTATGGTACAACCATTTGAAGAACGTGAAGGAATTTTATCGGTCACGAGTGGTTATACAGGTGGAAATGTTGAAAATCCAACTTACGAACAAGTAAAAATGCACCTGACCGGCCACACAGAAGCAGTAGAAATTATTTTTGATAATAGTAAAATTAATTATCAGACACTTGTTGAACTTTACTGGACACTGACAGACCCCACAGATGCTTTTGGTCAATTTGAAGATCGAGGGGACAACTATCGTCCAGTTATTTTCGTTGAAAATAATGAACAAGAAAAGATTGCCAAAGAAAGTAAAGCACAATTGCAAGCCAGTGGAAACTTCGACTCTCCAATTGTGACAAGTATTGAGAAGACTCAAAAATTTTGGCCAGCAGAAGACTATCATCAAGGATTTTACAGAAAAAATCCAGAAGATTATGCCCAATCAAGCAAAATCCGCCATGATTTTTTGGAAAAACAATGGGAAGACAAATAAAAAATCCTGTGAATTACTAGATAGAAAGAGAAAATGACATTTTATAATTACCTCATGCGCCATCGCGCACCAGTAGAGAAAGACGATGCGACTCGTCTTGCAAATCTTGTTTTTCAAGATCCACTTTTTCCGAAACAATCGAAAGATTTCGATGAAATTTCGACCTATTTAGAAACAGAAGCACCTTTTTATTTTAATCTCACCCTTTTTGACAATGTTTGGCTAAGTTATTTGGAAGCCTAATGATTATCATAAATTTTTCTTAAAAAAAGACAATAAAATGATATAATAGACGCAAAGGAGAGATTTATGCAAATTAAAGTAGAAAAACTTAAATTCTCATATCAAGCTAGACAAATTTTGTCTATTAGTGAAGGGGTCTTTGAATCAGGTCAAATTTATGGAATTGTTGGGAATAATGGTGTGGGGAAAACCACCTTTTTCAAAACTTTGACCAATATTATCACAAACTATGGAGGACATCTCCAACTTGATGGTCAAGAAATCAAAGAAAATCCGAACCTGCTCACCAAAGTTGGCATCATGCTTGATGATATGGAACTTTACAAAAGTTACACGGGGCTATTCAATCTACACTATTTTGGTGGTTTACGTGGAGAATTTGATGAGGACAAAGCACTCAGTATAGCCGAAAAGCTGGATTTAACCCCAGAAATGTTATCCAAAAAAGTCGCTACTTATTCACTTGGAATGAAGAAAAAGCTGATTCTACTCATTTCGGTTATGAATGATGCAGAAATTTTGATTTTCGATGAGCCTTTCCGTGGAATTGATGCAAAATCTGTTGAGTGGTTTAGAGATTATTTGCTTGAACTCAAAGGAAGAGGACGATTGATTCTCATTTCAAGCCATGTCCAAGAAGATATTGAAACAATTTGCGATAAAGTTTATCTTCTGGCTAATGGCGATTTCACAGCTACTTTTGATTTGAAAAATCAACAAGAAGTCTTGACTTATACGGTTTCTGTGACTGATGTCCAAGTCTTAGCCGACTTCTTGACAAAGGCAGGTGTTCAAGTAGAGATTAAAGAAAATACAATTAAGTTTGACAGTAACCCTGAAGACTTCCAAATTGCTTTCCGTCATGCTGTTGAAGAAGGTGTAAACTTTGATAGTATTAAAAAAGAATCGAAATTTGCTGAATTTATCAAGAAAGGGGTCAACTGATGAACGCAAAAAATATATTTAAAATGGAGTTTTACCGAAATTTTCGTGATAAAAGCTGGTTGATTGTCATCGGAGTTATGGCGATTCTAGCCTTAATTGATTCAATTTTAATCATCAATCTTATCGGACAAACAGTTTCTGGATACAGCCATAATAGTGCCGGAACAGCAGTCTTAGCAGCTTTAACGATTTTCTTCACTTTGGCTTTAGGGCTTGGAATTTGGGCTTTTCAAATCATTTATCCATTCCATCTATTGTCAGTGGATTATAGTAATAAAGTTTTAGGCTTAATGATTGCTTCTGGAGTAAATCGAATGACTTATTATTTTATTAAATTAATTTCGACAATTCTTTCGACTTTACTGGCCCTATTTACAATTTTGATTATTCCATTTTTCCTAATTTTAGGCGTTTATGCCCGACAACTAAGTGAATTTTTGAGTATGGTTTCCCGCTCTCTTTCTCTTAGCAGTGTTTGGATGGTCTTGCTTAATTCATTTGCAGGTGCTTTGGCCTCTATTGTTGTTTTATTTTTCGTTGTCATTATGACCCGAGGCAAATTCTGGGGAGTTTTCGTTTATTTAGGGATTACAATGGCAGTAGGAATTGTTCTCACCATCTTTACTAGCTCAATAAATGTAGTATCCACTGAGAGTCAAAATATGATGTCAAATAGTAGTTTGATTGGGATTCTCTTCTCAGTAGTTGAAATCGTTGCTTTTGGATTACTCGGACTCTCTCTCATCAGAAAACAAGATTTATAAACTAAAGAGTACTTGACAGAGTGCTCTTTTTTTGATAGAATACTCGGGTATGTGAATTTTCACATATAAGGCGTGGAAGCTGTAAAATACAGCATCATACCACATCACGAAAACAAAATATAAGGAGAATTTATCGTGGCTAAACAAGTAGAAAAACTCGTTAAATTACAAATCCCTGCCGGTAAAGCAACACCAGCTCCACCAGTTGGTCCAGCTTTGGGTCAAGCAGGTGTTAACATCATGGGATTCACAAAAGAATTCAACGCTCGTACAGCTGACCAAGCTGGTATGATCATCCCAGTTGTTATCTCAGTTTATGATGACAAATCATTTACATTCATCACAAAAACTCCTCCAGCAGCAGTTCTTTTGAAAAAAGCAGCAGGTGTTCAAAAAGGTTCTGGTGAACCTAATAAAACAAAAGTTGCTTCAGTTACAAAAGCACAAATCAAAGAAATTGCAGAACTTAAGATGCCTGACCTTAATGCAGCATCAGTTGAAACTGCAATGTCAATGATTGAAGGTACTGCAAAATCTATGGGATTCACTGTTACTGACTAAAAATTTAGACGAATTACTTCGTTGACAGAACCCTCACCTACTTAGGTAGGCTTCGGAACCTGTCACCTCGTACTTCGACTAAATTTTCGAGATTTATATTTTGTAAATTCAGAAAAAGTCACACATGCAATCCACACATTTAGTGGAAGGCTGTTACGCTTGTTGTTATAAAAAAAAATCTATTGGCTCAACTGAGCGGTGCGGAACGTGGCTTGAAACACTGTTTAAAGGTTGCAAATGAGGAAAGCAGAGCTTTCTTCTTCGCCCGACGTTTAGTGTAAAGACCGCGTTTTGAGGAAAAGTTTTTCCTTTAAGTGAAGCAAAGCGAATATTCAAAGACAACAAGGAAGACAGACAACCGATATTACCACAAGGAGAAAATAGAAATGGCTAAAAAAAGTAAAGCATTGCGCGCAGCGATTGAAAAAATCGACGCAACTAAAGCATACAGCGTAGAAGAAGCTGTAGCACTTGCAAAAGAAACTTCATTTGCAAAATTTGACGCAACTGTAGAAGTTGCTTACAACCTTAACATCGACGTTAAAAAATCTGACCAACAAATCCGTGGAGCAATGGTATTGCCAAACGGTACTGGTAAAACTGCTCGTGTTCTTGTTTTCGCTAAAGGTGCGAAAGCTGAAGAAGCTACAGCAGCTGGTGCAGATTTCGTAGGTTCTGACGAACTCGTTGCTAAAATCAACGGTGGTTGGTTAGACTTCGACGTTGTTATTGCAACACCTGACATGATGGCAGTTGTTGGACGTCTTGGACGTGTCCTTGGACCACGTAACTTGATGCCTAACCCTAAAACTGGTACAGTTACTATGGATGTAACTAAAGCAGTTGGTGAATCAAAAGCTGGTAAAGTTAACTACCGTGCTGACAAAGCTGGTAACGTTCATGTTCCAATCGGTAAAGTTTCATTCGACACAGAAAAACTTGTTGAAAACTTTAAAGCTTTGAACACTGTAATCGCTGCTGCTAAACCTGCTGCATCTAAAGGTGCTTACATCACAAACCTTTCTGTTACAACAACAATGGGTCCTGGTGTTAAAGTTGATTCAGCTTCATTCTAAGAAAAATAAAAAGAGAAAATTAATTTTCTCTTTTTTTATTTATTGTAGAATCTAAAAAAACATGCTAGAATTAGGTATGTTATTATTTCTATGGGCTTACACAACAATTATCTTTGCAATTGCCTACCTTTTTCAAGTCCTAAATCTTACTCTAATTGGGTTAGAAGTTATTACCGTTATTCTCCTTTTTATTAGTTTTTGGGAAAGTACAAAGGGAAGGTATCGACGAATTATTGGCATGAATATCATTCATATTTTCTTTATTCTTGTCTTATATTTTTCACAACATGTCTTTACTTATATTCAACATCACGATGTCGAAAAGGTTTCAGTAATCATCGTTGGTTTCGTATTGGCTCAATTATTGGGGATTTTTTGGGGGCGACAATTTTATAAACATCAAGAAAAATCAAATAAATAAAAGGGCTGATATTATTCAACCCTTTTATTTATTTGCTCTACAAGTTCATTAATTTTTTCCACTCTTGGTTGAATGGATACTTGAAATTCATTAACTTTCTTTTGTATATCTTGACCGACACGTTCTGCTTTGATACTTTCTTCTTGCACTCTCTCAAGATTTGTTTTCATTGTGTTGACTTCCTCAGATAAGTCAGTCATTAACTTCTTTAAGTCTTTAAATAATTCAAACATAGACACGTCCTTTATCAGCCATTAATTTGTTTGGCTATTTCGGCTAAATCATAATCATGGGCTGTGAATTTTGCAATGAAACCATCATTTTCATCATAACGAGGAATCAAATGAATATGAGTATGAAAAACAGTTTGCCCAGCGATTTCTTCATTATTTTGTAAGATATTCATACCTTTAGCATGAAGTTTATCCACAAGTTTACTGGCGATTTGAGGGACTTTACTAAAAAGTTCAGCAGATTCCTCAGCTGTCATCGCAAGAATGTTGCGGTAGTGTTTTTTGGGGACAACTAATGTGTGGCCCTTAGTGGTTTGAGTAATATCAAGGAAAGCAACAACATCATCATCTTCATAAACTTTGGTGCTTGGAATTTCACCAGCAATAATTTTGCAAAAAATACAATCTTCCATTTCGATAATTCCTCCAGCATTATTCGGTAACTTCTGATAAAGAAGTCTAAAACTTTATAATCTACTATAGATTATAGTATAAAAAGTAGAAAAAACCCAGTAATAATAACGGGAGTTTCAAAAGTAAGAGCGATTATTGAAAAGAGGAAATTTAAATTATGCTATAATGAATAAAACTTGTATTTATTATAAATTGAAATTTAAGCACTTTTTATTTTATAAATTTGATATAATGTAATAAAATTTATTCCACCTAGATAGAGGTGGGGAAGGATATAAAGGATGGGAGTTAAAAGTAATGGTGAGAAAAAAAGCTAATCGACCATTCGGTTTGATTTTTAAATATTTACGAGAGTTTTCAAAATTTTGGTTTGAATATATCTCGGTTTTTATAGGAACAACTTTAGCAATTACTTTTGTGATTATTCCTCTGTTAGAATCAATCTCGGGCCTTGTTATGCGTCTGTCAGGAATTCCCTATGTTTCTTATAATAATCTGGGGAATTTGATTCAAAATCATTTCTTAGGCGTTCTGGGACTTCTAATCATTTTATTTTTATTAATTTTTCTGGTCTATGTTCAATTTATTGTCCAATTTAAAGGAATTCGATTGATTCAGTCAAGAAGTTTGACTTTGAAAAATTTGTTTAAGGAAGTTGTCTCTTCTGCGAAAAAGGTTAAAATTCAACAGTTAGGCTTTTTCTTATTTTATTTTCTACTAATTATTCCTTTTGGGAGATATGTTTTTAGTACACCGCTTTTGTCAAAAATCAAGATTCCGGTTTTTACACTTGAATTTTTCCTAAAAAGTTGGCAAAATATGCTGATTTTAGTGTTATTTTATGCTATTACTTTCTGGATTAGCACGCGTTTGATTTTAACTCTTCCGCTTATGATTCTAAAAGGTCAACCCTTGAAATTGGCGATAAAAGAGAGTTTGAAACGGACCAAGGGAGTTAGAAAATTCTTTAGACTTTCTGTTTATTTTGGACTTATCGGTTTATTTAGTATAATAATGCAGGGGCTTCTTTTTATGGGGGGCTACTTTGCGCAAGATTATCTTGATAAAACTTCCTTTGCTTTGATTGGGGCAGTTTCTATATTGGATTTGATTTGGTTGGGAAGCTTGATTATTTCTACTTTGAGTTTGATGATGCTTTTTAGTTATTTGATTAATGAAGCTCAAATGGAAAGCTTTGAAGTTCCTAAAAAAGCGCCTAAAGGCCGCATGAAGTATAAGGTGATTTTTTCTAGTTTGACGATTTTACTTTTTGCTTTAGTGAGTTGGACTTATGTAGAAGGATTTATGGATACTGTTCCGCTGACAATTTCTCATCGAGGAGTTGATGAGGAAAATGGTGTGCAAAATACTATCCCAGCATTAGAAGCGACAGCAAAAGCAAAACCAGATTATGTTGAAATTGATATTCAAGAAACGAAAGATCATCAATTTGTCGTCTTTCATGACCCAACATTAAAAGATTTAGCTGGAATTGATAGCCCGCCGCAAAAACTTACCTTGGCAGAATTGACAAATACGGTCGTTTCTGAAAATGGTAAAAAAGCTTTAATTCCAAGTTTTGATGATTATTTATCGGCCGCTGAAAAAATAAATCAAAAATTATTGGTTGAGATTAAAGTATCTCCATTAGACTCTCCGAAGATGGTTGAAAACTTTAGTAAAAGATATGGTGCAAGACTTTTAAAGGATAAAGCAATGATTCATTCTTTAGATTATAATGCGCTCTTGATTGAACAAAAAATTAATCCGAAGATTAAAGTCAGTTTTATCCTTCCTTTCAATCTTCTTTTTCCACAAACTAAAATGTCTGCTTATACAATGGAAGCGACGACACTTACCAGTAGTTTTGTGGATAAAGCACAGGCTAGACATCAAATGGTTTTCGCTTGGACAGTTAACGATGAAACGGATATGAGAGAACAAATGTTTAATGGAGTGAACGGGATTATCACTGATAATCTTGATGACTTAAAAGGCGTCATTGCCGAAGATGATGAAAGTCCAAGTTATGCACAACGTATTTTAAGAATGACTTCACTAATGGAAATAGAATAGAATTTAAAAGAGGAATATATGTTAAAAGTAACAAATTTAACGGGTGGATATTTGGGACACCCTGTCTTAAAAGAACTTAATTTTGAAATTAAAGAAGGAGAGCTTGTTGGACTTATTGGTTTAAATGGCGCAGGAAAATCAACAACGATTCAAGAAATTATTGGACTATTAACTCCATATTCTGGACAGATTGAATTGGATGGTTTGACTTTACAGCAAGATTTAGAAGGTTACCGCAGAAAAATTGGTTTCATTCCAGAAACACCAAGTTTGTATGAAGAGTTGACTTTGCGTGAACATATTGAGGTGACAGCCTTGGCTTATGGGATTTCTGTTGACCTTGCCTTCAAACGAGCAGAGAAGTTGCTTGAAACCTTTCGTTTGAGTGATAAGTTGGATTGGTTCCCAGTGAATTTTTCAAAAGGAATGAAGCAAAAAGTCATGATTATCTGCGCATTTTTGGTTGAACCTTCCCTTTATATTGTGGATGAGCCCTTTATGGGACTTGACCCTCTTGCCATTCAGGATTTAATTGATTTGATGATGGAGATGAAAAAAACGGGGAGTTCGATTTTGATGAGTACCCACATCCTAGCAACTGCCGAAAAATTCTGTGATAAATTCATTGTTCTGCATGAAGGGCAAGTTGTTGCTTTTGGGACAGTAGAGGAGTTACGGAGTCAATTTAATCAACCCAAAGCAAGCTTAGATGAGATTTATCTTGCTTTAACAAAGGGGAATATTCCAAACTCTAAAGAAGTTGTAGAGGCAGGAAAGACGCATGAATGAAATTTTTAAAAAACGTCGTAACCTTTGGTACCAACAAAATATAAAGTATCTTCGCTATGTTTTTAATGATCATTTTGTTTTGTTCTTAATGATTTTATTGGGCGCTTTAGTGGTGCAATATGTTAATTTTTTACAAGTTCATCATTTGAATTTGTGGGGTAAGATTATTTTGGTGGTTTTTGTCAGTTTGCTTAGCCAAGTTTTAGGACGCTTAGCAACGTTTATCGAAGCCCCCGATAAGGTTTTTTTACTGACAAAAGAATTGGAAGTTCGAGCTTATTTAATTAAATGTTTGATTCGTTCATTAATTCTTCCAGCAATTGTATCAGGGCTTTTGGTTCTGATTGCGGCACCTTTATTAAAATTTAATCCTATTTTCTTGATTCTCTGGTTTTTGATTCTTGTTGGGATTAAAGCTGGCTTACTGGCTTATCAAATTTGGCGCTTTCAAAATAGTGGACTTTTAGATTGGTCGGGATTGATTGATTTAGAGGAAGCGCGAAAAACGGGAACTTTGCGACTATTTTCATTATTTACAAATGTTAAAGGGCTCAAATCGCACAGTCATCGTCGAAAATACCTTGATTTTTTACTGACAAAAACAAAAAGAACTTACGAATATCTATTTACACGAAGTTTTTTACGGTCAGGAGATTATCTGGGCTTAACGATTCGGCTCCTTATTTTGTCAATTTTATCAATGATTTTTGTCAAAAATGGCATTGTTGCTATTGTTATGGTGGTCGTCTTTAATTACTTGCTTATTTTTCAGCTTTTATCTTTACAAACGGCTTTTGATTATCAACTTTTGACGAGAATCTATCCATTGAAAAAAGCGGCAAAAACGGCCGGCTTACGCATGATTATTTTTAGAGTAATGATGTTTGTGACGATTGTTGAATTAGTGCTATCATTAATTTTTGTTCGACCGTTTTTCTTGACACTTGTGATTTTATTGGTGAACTTTTTGCTGACGAAGTTCTATGTCAGATTCCGATTAAAAAATAAATAAAAAATGCTGACAGAAATTCTGTCAGTATTTTTTTATAAATTAATAATTTTTGTACCGTGAACATAGTTTGTTCCAGTCAATTGAGCAAGTTCTTCAAAGTTTTCAGCATTGACACCTCCACCAATGATAATATTAATTTTTCCTTGGGCGTAATCAATGAGTGATTTGATTTTGTCAGTATCTAATGGTTGGTCAAGTGGCCCACCATGCATCAAAATTTTATCTATTCCAAATTCAACAAGTTGGTCAATGGCTTCTTTTTGATCAGTAATTTCGTCAAAGGCCATGTGAAATGTAATAGGAAGTCCTTGGGCAGCAATGCTCACTGTTTCGAGTGCATCACTATCTATTTTATTGTCAGTCGTGAGGGCACCAAATACAATGTTTTGAGCACCAGCTTCGACAGCTTTGAGTGTATCAGTCTCAATAATTTTAAGTTCATGAGAATTATAAACAAAATTGCCGCCTCTTGGACGAATCATGACTGCCAGAGTTGTTTTGCTCTCGGCAACATATTCGGCAGCTTCTTGAATGACGCCGTAAGAAGGTGTTGTACCTCCAACAGCAAGATTGTCACAAAGCTCAATTCGTTCAATACCAGCTTGGAGCGCTTGTGGGACTTTTGTGAAGTTTTCAAGGCAAAGTTCTCGGATAATCATAATTTTTCCTTTCAAATGTACTAGAATTATTATAACATGATTCTTCTATTTAACTTAAAAAAATTACAATAATTAATTTGAATAAAAAGAATGAAAGTGATTGTGGTATAGTAGAACTATGTTAAAAAAAATCGAAAAAGCTTATTTATTTTTAGAGAAGAATTTAGAAGTGCTAAGATGCCCAATTTGTCAGGAAAAATTTCAATTGGAAACCAATGCCTTGAAATGTCAAAATAATCATACCTATAATTTAAATAAGAAAGGTTATGTGAATTTTCTACAAACAAAAGCCGATACAGAACATTACACGCGAAAAATGTTTGAGCCTCGCAGACGTCTGATTCAAGCTGGGATGTATCAACATTTACTGACAGAAATTCAAAAATATTTTGTCAGTGGAAATTTGCTTGATGTTGGGACTGGGGAAGGGTCATTTTTGGAACTCCTTAAGGTAGATGGAGCAAAATTTGCTTTTGATATTGCTAAAGATGGGATTGAAATGGCGACTGAACTAGAGATGGAAAGTTTTTTAAGTTTAGCTGACTTGACTAATCTCCCTTTTGCTGATGAAAGCCTGTCAGTAATTTTGAATATCTTCACTCCGTCAAATTATGCAGAATTTCACCGTGTATTAGCAGAAAGTGGTTTAGTCATCAAAATTATTCCTGATAAAAATTATCTGCGAGAATTGCGTGAAGTTTATCAACTCCCCGTTGATTATAATAATCAGCCAGTTCTTGAACGTTTTAGAGAAGAATTTCCTAATGCCAGTCAAGAAGAAATTGAATACCAATTCGAGATTCCGAAAAATTTGCGTCATGATTTTTTACTGATGAGCCCTTTGGAATGGTCTGTTTCTGATGAAAGAAAAAAATTTGCTAAAGAAAACCCACCAAAAACGGCCACAATTCATGTCCAGATTCTAGTGGGGAGAAAATAAAAAAGCTGTCAATCAGACAGCTTTTATTTTTATTTCATTAATAATTTAATTGCTTTAGCAATTCCTTTTTTGACAGAAATATAAAGAACAAGCGAAAGAACAAAAGAAACTGGTACAGCAATCCAACTTGTCAATAAACTTACAAGAATATAAGTGATAAAGACGAGAAAAATTGAAAAAATAGCAATATTTGCAAAGAAGTTTAATTCTTCAATTCGTTTATTAACTTGTCTTTGTTCACGTCCTTGAGTTTCGCTATAATCATAATACTCTTGTTTTTCGTAAAAATCTTTGAGGTTTTTTAATTCCATAGTTTTCTAGCACTTTCCGATATTATGTAATTAATTATAGTATAAAAAGCAAAGGTTTACGTTGCTGTAGCTTTAATGAGGTTACCCTTTCGTTACTAAATGATTAAAATAAAATTAATCTATAATTTTTAATGAATAAATATCCTTTTTACTTATCATTTTTATCAGAGAATGAATTTGAAAAAACCTGAGCGGGAACATTATGATATAATTATCACTATGATTACTATTACTTCTACGGCAGAAAGTTTGGAGCAAGCCAAAGCGTTGCTCGAAGCTGGAGTTGACCGTTTATACATTGGTGAAAAAAATTATGGTTTACGCGTTCCAACTGCGTTGACCAATGAAGAAATTCAAAAAATTACAGAACTTGCACATGAAGCAGGAAAAACAGTGACTGTCGCAGTCAATGCTTTGATGCACACAGAGATGATGGCAAAAATAAAAGAATTTTTAGATTTCTTAGTGGAAATTAAAGCTGACCGAATCGCAGTAGGTGATGCAGGTGTGATTTTTGTTTTACAGCGTGACAAATATGAGCTTCCTTTTACTTATGATGCCTCAACCATGGTTGCTTCTGCCCGTCAGGTTAATTTTTGGGCCAATCAAGGAGCGATTGAAGCAGTTCTTGCTCGTGAATTACCAAAAGAAGAACTAGCGGATATGACCAATGAATTAGCTGTACCAGGCGAAATACTGGTTTACGGTGCTACTGTGATTCATCATAGCAAACGTCCTTTGGTACAGAATTATTACAATTTTATCAAGACAGAAGAAAATGGGAAAGATAGAGAACGAAATCTTTTTGTTTCTGAACCTAAGAAAGTCGATACTCATTATTCAATCTTTGAAGACAATCATGGGACCCATATTTTTGCTAATGATGATTTAGATATGATGACTGAACTTTCAGATTTGGTGGCAATGGGCTATGATCATTGGAAATTGGATGGAATTTTTACACGTGGTGAAGATTTTGTTGCCATTACGAAGTTGTTTGTAGAAGCGAAAAAGGCCATTGAAGCAGGAAATTTCACTGCAGATAAGGCCTTTCAGCTTGAAGAAGAAGTGCGTAAACTTCATCCAGTAGGACGTACTTTATCACATGGTTTCTATGACTTAGACCCAGGTAAAATTAAATGATGAAAGCTTTGTATTTCGAAGAATTTGGGGATAGTGATGTCCTTAAATATGGCAAAGTTAACCTGCCGCAAGTGCGAGAAGATGAAGTTTTAGTCAAAACGGCATATATTGGTCTCAATTTTGCAGATATTTATCGCCGCCGAGGAGGCTATCATATCGAGGAAAACCATCCTTATATTAATGGATACGAAGGTTCTGGTGAAATTGTCGAAGGGAAGCAGAAAGGAAGAAAAGTTCTTTTTGTCGATGTTCCCTTTGCTAATGCTGAATTTGTCGCTGTGCCTAAAGAAAAGCTGATTTATTTGCCTGATAATATTGATTTAAAGTTAGCCGCCAGTATTGGTCTTCAAGGTTTGACTGCAGATTTCTTAGCGCATGATTTAGGGGAAAATCAAATAGGGGACAAAGTATTTGTTACAGGAATTAGCGGTGGTGTCGGGCAGATCTTGTCTCAAATTCTTGTGGCAGATGGTATGGAAGTATATGGTACGGCATCAAATGCAGAAAAACAAGCTTTGGCTCTTTCTCGTGGTGTGCGTCAAGTCTATCCAAGTCGAACGGATGAGTGGCGACAATCGTTGTCTATTAAATTTGATACGGTTTATGATGGCGTAGGCAGCACTGTGAATAAAAATTTAGAGCTTTTGAGGAACAGAGGGAGCCTGATTTTCTTTGGTATGGCGGGAGGCAATCCACCACAAATTGATCTCGTGAAGATAATGTCTCAATCCAAAAATATCCTAACGGGTGACTTATGGGATTTTTTGACCAGCTTTTCTGAAAGGGAAAGCCGAAGTCAGCGTCTCTTTGATTACTTTGAAAGAGGAGAAGTTGAAACAGCCGAAGCAATTGTATTTCCCTTATCTGAAGGCAAGGAAGCTCATCAGTATTTAGAGTCTGGAAAAAATATTGGCAAAGTTTTATTAAAACCATAGTTTATTATTAAAGAAGTTTTGGTCGGCAGACCTTATCAAAAATCTTATCTTGAAAATAGGAGAAAAAATGCAAGAAAATTATACAAGACCAGAGGTTCTTGCACCAGCAGGAACGCTCGAAAAACTAAAAGTCGCTATTGATTATGGCGCAGACGCAGTATATATTGGTGGACAAGCCTACGGCTTACGTTCACGCGCAGGTAACTTTACTTTTGAAGAAATGGCTGAAGGGGTCGCTTATGCAAGTGCCCACAATGCTAAAGTTTATGTGGCAGCCAATATGGTGACACATGAAGGAAATGAAAAAGGGGCGGGCGAATGGTTCCGCACATTACGTGACTTAGGAATTTCAGCAGTCATTGTTTCTGACCCTGCTTTGATTGCCATCTGTGCTGCTGAAGCACCAGGTTTGGCTATTCACTTGTCAACACAAGCGTCTGCTACTAACTATGAAACCTTAGAATTCTGGAAAAATCTTGGGCTTGAACGAGTCGTTTTGGCGCGTGAAGTCTCTGTAGAAGAATTAAGAGAAATCCGTCAACATACTGATGTTGAAATTGAAGCCTTTGTTCATGGAGCTATGTGTATTTCTTACTCAGGACGCTGTGTCCTGTCAAATTATATGAGTATGCGTGATGCCAACCGCGGGGGATGTTCACAATCTTGCCGTTGGAAATATGATTTATATGATATGCCATTTGCTGGCGAACGCAAATCCATTACTGGTGAAGTCGCAGAAGAATTTTCAATGTCAGCCGTTGATATGTCTATGATTGAACATATTCCTGATATGATTGAAAATGGAGTTAATTCGCTCAAAATCGAAGGAAGAATGAAATCAATTCACTACGTTTCAACAGTTTCTAATGTTTATAAAGCAGCTATTGATGCCTATTTGGAATCACCAGAACGTTTTGAAGAAATAAAACCAGCTTTAGTTGATGAATTATGGAAAGTTGCTCAACGTGAATTAGATACTGGTTTTTATTATGGAACACCTGATGAAAATAAACAACTCTTTGGGGCCCGTCGTAAAATTCCTGAGTACAAATTCGTCGGAGAAGTTGTTGACTTTGATGCTGAAACAATGGTAGCTACGATTCGCCAACGAAATGTCATCACAGAAGGGGATCAAATTGAATTTTATGGTCCAGGATTCCGCCATGTTGAAACAATGGTCAAAAATCTTCGTTTGGCAGAAACTGACGAACATATTGACCGTGCCCCAAACCCAATGACCCTTTTGCATATTGATGTTCCTTTTGCAGTTAAAGCTGGAGATATGATTCGTAAAAATGGTTCAGGGTTGATTAACCTTTATGATAAAAAAACAGGTCTTGCTAAAACAGTGAGAGCTTAATAAAAATTAAAAGAGAATTTTTGCTAAAATTCTCTTTTATATCTTTTGGGGACTGATAATTTCAGAATTGTCAAACTTCTATTTTTAATAAAATTAAGGCAAAGTGCTATAATCAAAGAAAGAAGATAAAGAAAACAAGGCTTGTCTTTATTTTCTTTAAGTAGTCTTTAAAATTCATTTTATACAAAGGAGTCCCGATGATAAAAGCAATTGCCTTAGAAAATGTTTGGTTAAATTTTTCAGATGAAACAAAAGCAGCTTTCAAGAAAAATAAAGCTTATCAGTTTCAATTTAAAAAAGAAGAAGAGCTGACAGAATCAGATTTTCTGGAAACAGAAGTCTTAGTTGGTCTGCCAAAGCCTGATTTATTAGCAAAATATAAAAATTTAAAATGGCTCCAACTTTTATCAGCTGGAACCAATGGATACACGCAGGGAGCTGATTTTCCTGAAGATGTAACTTTGACAAATGCAACAGGAACTTATGGACTTACGATTTCTGAGCATTTACTGACAATGGCTTTGATACTTCTAAGAAAATTTGACCTTTATGAAAAACAACAAGAAAAAGAAATCTGGGAAAATATTGGTCAGATTCAATCTATTTATGGCTCAACAGTGTTGGTTCATGGTTTAGGTGATATTGGAAGTCATTTTGCACAGAAAATTCAAGCTTTGGGAGGTCATGTCATTGCAGTCAAACGAACTGTTTATGGTGATGAAGAATTTGCTGACGAAGTTTATGCTGAGTCTGACCTAGACAAAGTTTTACCAAGAGCTGATATTATTGCTTCCAGTGTTCCTGGGACTCATGAAACTTATAAATTATTTAATCAAGAAAAATTTGATTTAATGAAAGAAAATGCTATTTTCCTAAATGTTGGTCGGGGAACAAATGTTGATTTAGAAGCCTTATGTGATGCACTTGAGTCAAAAAAAATTGCTGGGGCAGGAATTGACGTGACCGACCCAGAACCATTGCCTAAAGGTCACCGGGCTTGGCATACAGAAAGACTATTAATCACTCCTCATGCTTCTGGCGGTTATACTCTTCCTGAAACATGGCGTCGCTTTATGAAAATATTGGAAAAAAATCTCGATGCCTATGCAAATGGGAAGGATTTAACAAATATTGTTGATATGAAAACAGGATATAAACGAAATGCTCACAAATAATATTTCAAAATCAAAATTAAGTGGAAAAAATATTGGTATTTATTTTGGAACTTTTGCTCCTCTACATACGGGGCATCAGCAACAAATCTATAAATGTGCAAGTTTGAACGACGGAGTATTGCTTGTCGTTTCTGGTTATGATAATGACCGTGGGGCCCAAATTGGCTTACCTCTTGAGAAACGATTTCGTTATTTGCGTGAAGCTTTTAATGATGAAGAAAATATTAAAGTCTCGATGCTTAATGAAAATGATTTACCAGAAATGCCTAATGGTTGGGATGAATGGGCAAATCGTTTATTTGAATTGATTCATCATAATACATTGGAAAACGATTTATCAGTCACTTTTTATGTGGGTGAATTAGAATACGCCGCAGAATTGAAGAAACGATTTCCAGCTGACGGGAATCAATATGCTGTTGAAATTGCTGACAGACAGGATATTTCACTATCAGCCACGCAAATCAGAGAAAATCCACAAGAACATTGGACTCACATTAATCGGGTCTTTAGACGACATTTTTCCAAAGTTGTGACTGTCATGGGTTCTGCTTCAACGGGAAAAACAACTCTTGTTAGACGGTTAGCTCGTTCCATTAATGCCCCATTTTCAGAAGAATATGCAAGAGAATACGAAGAAGCCTTCAATATTGACGATGATGAATTGAGAATGGATGATTATGCTCGAATGATTACTGGTCAATACGATGCCAATTCTCGCGAAGTCAATTCTCCTGCCAATCAAGGAATTGTCTTTTTAGATACTGACGCCATTGTGACCAGAGTTTACGCTAAATTATACTTACCTAAAGAAGATTTTGAACAACTTGAACCTTTGTTTAGAAAAACTATTGCAGATGAACGAATGGATTTAATTTTAGTTATTCCACCAATTACCGAGTATATTGATGACGGTTTTCGCCATATGGAGTGGGAAGAGTCACGTCATGAATTCCATGAAGAATTGATGCGTCAATTAGCTGAGTTTGGCCTGTTGGACAAAGTGGTAATTTTAGATGATGAAGGAGACCATCGAGACCAAGAGGGTTACTTAACACGTTATCATCATGCGATTGATGCTGTTCACGAATATACCGGTGTAAAAATTGAACGATTGAGTTATTAATTTTACTGACAGCTTTATTTAGAAAATAAAAAGTTACTGACCAATCTATCAGTAACTTTTTTAGTTTTTATAAGAGATTTTCAATCTTAATTAATTCTTCGTCAGTAAATTCCAGACGTTCTAAAGCTGCAACATTTTCAATGATTTGTTGCGGACGACTTGCTCCAATCAAAGCTGATGTAACAGCTTGAATTTTGCCAGCTCTTTCCCGTAAAACCCAAGCTAAGGCCATTTGAGCTAGAGATTGTCCACGACTTTGAGCTAAATCATTAAGGGCTTGAAGTTGTTCCAATCTTTCTGTGGTAAGACTGTCATCATGCAAAGTCGCATAATGAGTATCACGCATTCGCGAATTTTCAGGAATTCCATGCAAATATTTTCCTGTTAAGAGTCCTTGATACAAAGGCTTAAAGGCAATTGTTCCTATCCCCGCCTCTGTCAAAGTTTCTTGTAAATCATCTTCAATCCATCGATCTAACATTGAATAACGAGGCTGATGAATCAAGAGTTTAAAGCCTAACTTTTCAGCCGCTAAGACCGCAGCTTCGGTTTCTTTGGCAGAATAATTAGACAAACCCACATAAAGTGCTTTTCCACTATCCAGAGCAGTTTTCAAAGCGCCCATGGTTTCTTCAATGGGTGTATTTGGGTCAGGACGATGTGAATAAAAAATATCAACGTAGTCAAGTCCTAAACGTTCAAGCGATTGGTCAAGACTTGCAAGTAAACTTTTTCGACTCCCCCAATTTCCATAAGGACCAGGCCACATCACATAACCTGCCTTAGTTGAGATAATTAACTCATCACGTAATCCTTGAAAGTCCTCTTTCAAAATTCGCCCGAAATTACGCTCTGCCGAACCGGGTTCTGGACCATAGTTATTTGCTAAATCAAAATGCGTAATCCCCAAATCAAAAGCAGTATGAATCATAGCACGCGCGTTTTCAAAATCATCAACTGAGCCAAAATTATGCCATAAACCAAGTGAAAGGGCTGGTAGTAGTAAGCCAGAATTTCCAGCTGGCCGATAAATCATTTGGTCATAACGAGAGGGGTTAGGAATATAAGTCATTATTTTCTCCTTAAGAACTTTTAATTATGAAGCGATTTCATAGCTATTATAGCAAATGTAAGCGCCAAATGTTATAATTTTATAATAGATAACATTTTTTGATAACAAAAAAGAAATCAATGGAGTAAAAAAACATGTCCAATTTAACCAATGCAGAATCCTATACTTGGCAAATTATTCAGGAAAATTATGAAAAAATCCCTCAATTATCGATATCAGAGTTGGCGGAACTGGCTCATGTTTCTTTATCAACTGTAAATCGAACCGTCAGAAAAAAAGGCTTTGAAGGTTATGGGGAGTTTAGATATTCAATTCGTGAGAAAAAACTCCCTGAAATTAATGGATTTTCAAAAGAAGTTTTAGGAGCGATTGCTAAAAATCAAGAAGAACTTTTAAAAACCATTGAAAATATCTCGGCTGAAGAAATTGAAAAAGCTGTTGAATTAATTCAAGAATCAGAAGAAATATTAATATTTTCTCGAGGTTTGTCTACGAATGTTGCTGACGAACTAATGAAAAAATTACAACTTTTTCGTAAAAGAGTCAGCTTACACGATGATTCAAAATACATGGCTTACTATGCTCAATTTGTTAATGAAAAAAGTTTGATTATTGTTTTATCTCTTTCGGGAGAAACGGTGGAAATTTTAAATGCTTTAAGAATTTCCAAAGCTCAGAATCCCAAAATCTTATCCTTGACTGTCAATGCCAATACTAATCTGACCAATCTTTCTGATATTAGTTTGATAGGTTATAAAAGCAGTCTTGAAGTCAATTATTTTGATTTAGATGTTCACAGTCGACTCTCATTATCAATTTTATCGCGGGTATTAATTGATGCCTATTCTATTTATACTTTAAAACAAGGTCGCTCTGATATTAGATAATGTCAGAGTTTTTCTTTCACTAAATAAAAATAGAAAGGGTTTCCAAAAGATAAGTCGGAATTGGAAACCCTTTCTTAAACCAAAGTGTTATACTCTAAATGTGAGCGATTTCAAAATGAAATCTACTACTGTTTCGCTTTTGAAAATTATCAAAAATAAAGTTTTACAATCACAGTATTTCTTCATACCAGACTACTAAATGGGTGATAGAAATGAGTGATGTAAATCACTTCTTACTCAAAAACAAGGCAGTATCTCTGCAGTTTTACTCAAAAATGAGTAGATCTAGTATAAAGGAGGATTCCCATGAAAGAGGGAAAAATGAAACAACGTTTATCGTACGCTTTTGGTGCACTAGGACATGATGTTTACTACTATTCAATTAGTACATTCTTCATTGCCTTTGTAACGGCACAAATGTTTGCCGGTTCACCTCATGAGGATGCAATGATTGCTTTAGTGACAGGCTTGGTTGTTATTATTCGTTTGGTTGAAATTATTTTTGACCCAATTATTGGTTCAATTATTGATAATACACATACAAGATGGGGCAAATTTAAACCTTGGTTGGTCGTTGGTGGGATTATGTCATCTCTGATGATTATGCTCATGTTTTCAGACTTCTTCGGATTAGCCAAAAGTGGAAATCGGACATTGTTTGCCATCGTCTTCATCATTGCCTTTATTATTCTTGACGCCTTTTATTCATTCAAAGACATTGCCTTTTGGTCAATGATTCCAGCGCTATCAGAAAAAAATTCTGAACGGGAAACACTTGGAACATTCGCTCGTTTTGGTTCAGCAATTGGGGCACAAGGAGCAACAATTTTAGCAATACCAATTACAATTTTCTTCACTAAAGGTGGACATGCACAAGGTGCAAGAGGTTTCTTCGCTTTCGGTGTCATTGCCGCTTTGGTTCAAGGGATTTCTGCTCTAGTGACTGCATGGGGGACTAAAGAACAAAAATCAGTGATTCGTCAAGAAGGAACAAAAACAAATACCTTAGATGTTTTCAAAGCCCTTCTCAAAAATGACCAATTGATGTGGTTGTCACTCTCATATATTTTATTTGCCATTGCTTATGTAGCAACAACAGCAACTTTGATTTTGAACTTTACTTTTGTTATTGGAAATGCTAGTCTTTATTCAATCACAGGGATTGTCGGATTTATCGGTTCAATCATTTTAGTGCCAATGTTCCCAACCTTGGCTAAAAAATTTGGACGACGTAAAGTTTTGACTGGAGCAATCATTTCAATGCTTCTTGGTTACCTCTTATTTGTTTTAGGAAGTTCAGTAGCAATGACTGTTGCCGGATTAATCTTCTTAACTGCGCCCTATCAACTTGTTTTCTTGTCAGTATTAATGACAATTACTGACTCGGTAGAATATGGTCAATGGAAAAATGGAGTACGTAATGAAGCCGTAACGCTTGCCATGCGTCCATTGCTTGATAAAATTGCCGGTGCTTTCTCAAATGGTATCTATGGATTTGTTGCAATTTCAGCAGGAATGACAGGTTCAAAATATATCGCTGGTCATACTTACGGTGTGGCAACATTTAAACTTTACTCATTTGTAGTTCCAGCCATTTTGATGATTATCGCTTTAGCAGTCTATTTATTCAAAGTTAAATTGACTGAAAAACGTCACGAAGAGATTGTTGCAGAACTCGAAGAACGTTTGAAATAGGAAAATAATTTACTGACAGATTTATAAGATAGAGAACAAAAAGATGAAATCTGCTTAAAATGTCATCAGTAAATCTGTCAGTAAAATTTAAAAAATTTGATTAAAGGTCAATTTTAGTTAGGAAATATCATGGAAATTACAAGAAGAGATTTTGGCTTAGGAAGTGACTTAATTAGTTTAACCAATAAAGCAGGTGTCACAATTTCTTTTACAAATCTGGGCGCTCGGATTGTTGACTGGCAAAAAGACGGGAAGCATCTGATTCTAGGCTTTGATTCAGCTAAAGAATATTTAGAAAAAGATGCCTACCCTGGTGCAACAGTTGGGCCTACAGCAGGAAGAATCAAGGATGGTTTGGTCAAAATTTCTGGAAAAGATTATATCCTAAATCAAAATGAAGGCCCTCAAACCTTACATGGTGGCGAAGAAAGCATTCATACAAAACTTTGGACATATGAAATTACTGATTTAGGAGCTGAAGTTCAAGTCAAATTTTCCTTAGTTTCTAATGATGGAACAAATGGCTATCCTGGTAAAATAGAAATGTCAGTGACTCATTCTTTTGATGATGAGAACAATTGGAAAATTAATTATGAGGCTGTTTCTGACAAAGATACAGTATTTAATCCAACTGGACATGTCTATTTCAATTTGAACGGTGATGCAAGTGAAGCTGTTGAAAATCATCAACTCAAGCTTGCTGCTTCAAGATTTGTACCTTTAAAAGATCAAACAGAAATTGTCCGTGGCGATATCGTTGATATAAAAAATACTGACTTAGACTTCCGTCAGGAAAAACAAATATCAAAAGCCTTAGAGTCTAGCATGGAACAAGTTCAACTGGTTGGTGGAATTGACCACCCCTTCTTATTAGATGAACAAAGCCTTGAGAAAGAACAAGCGCGTTTATCTTTAGATGACTTGTCAGTTTCCGTTTATACTGACCAACCAAGTATTGTAATTTTTACAGCAAACTTTGGAGATTTGGGGACCGTTTATCACGGGAAAAATCAAGTTCATCATGGTGGTATTACCTTTGAATGTCAAGTTTCACCCGGGTCACAACAGATTCCAGAACTTGGAGACATTAGTTTAAAGGCGGGAGATGAATATCAAGCCACCACCATTTATAGTTTACATACAAATTAAGGAAATGAATTTAGAGGAGAGAAGAAATGTCAATAGTTGTCGAAAATAGTACTGTATTATCAGCGTTAACAGAAAAATTTGCAGAAGTTTTTGGAGATACAAAAGAAGTTGAATACTTCTTTAGCCCAGGACGAATTAATTTGATTGGTGAACATACTGATTACAATGGGGGATATGTTTTCCCAGCATCAATTACAATCGGAACGACAGGACTTGCTCGTTTGCGAGAAGATAATAAAGTCAAACTTTATTCAGAAAACTTTCCTAAATTGGGCGTCATCGAATTTGACTTAGATGATGTTGAAAATAAGGATGGTGAACTTTGGTCTAACTATGTCAAAGGAATGATTGTCATGCTCAAAGGAGCAGGATATGAAATTGACAAAGGTTTTGAATTGTTGATAAAAGGAGAAATTCCTACAGCATCAGGCCTTTCGTCATCAGCTTCACTTGAGCTTTTAGTGGGCGTTGTTTTGGATGATTTATTTAAGCTAAGTGTTCCTCGTCTTGAACTGGTTCAATTGGGACAAAAAACAGAAAATGATTATATTGGTGTCAACTCTGGAATTTTGGACCAATTCGCCATTGGTTTTGGTGAAGTCAAAAAGGCAATCTTGTTGGATTGCAACACTTTAAAATATGAAATGGTTCCTGTTGAACTTCGTGATTATGACATTGTCATCATGAACACTAACAAACCGCGGGCATTGACTGAATCAAAATACAACGAACGTTTTGCCGAAACACGTGAAGCACTCAAAAGAATGCAAACTAAATTGGACATTCAATCACTTGGAGAACTATCAAATGAAGAATTTGATGCCAATACCGATTTGATAGGTGATGAAACATTAATTAAACGTGCACGTCATGCCGTTTATGAAAATAATCGGACGAAAATTGCCCAAAAGGCATTTGTTGCTGGAAATCTAACAAAATTTGGAGAACTTCTTAATGCTTCACACGCTTCTTTGAAAAATGATTACGAAGTCACTGGACTTGAACTTGATACCTTAGCAGAAACTGCTCAAAAACAAGCCGGCGTATTAGGGGCTCGAATGACTGGAGCTGGATTTGGTGGTTGTGCAATCGCTCTTGTTGCTCATGACAATGTTTCAGCCTTTGAAAAAGCTGTCGGTGAAGTTTACGAAGAAGTTGTCGGTTATCCAGCAAGCTTCTATGTTGCTCAAATTGGTTCTGGCTCAACAAAGCTAGATGTTGAATAACACCAAATAATATTTAAAACTTTAATGAGTGATTTAAGTGAGTTAACATTAAATTAGTGATAGCAAATTCAAGCACTCAAAATTAAGTGCTTGAATTTTGTATTCATTCCCAAAACTCATTAATAAAGAAAAGCAAGAACTTTACTTACAGAAGTAAATTAGAAAGTATTTTATGTCAATTTATCAATCAATTCAAGATTTCATTAGTCTTGCTTTACAAAATGGAACGATTGAGCCACTTGATGAGCTCTATCATAGAAATCAACTTCTTCATTTTCTTGGTCTAAATGATTGGGCAGAAGTTGATAAAGAGGCTCATGAAACTAATTCATTAATTTTGATGGACCAACTTCTGGCGATTGCAAATGAAAATAATGTGATTGCGAAAGGACAAGATGAGTTTTATGAAGCCGCTCTGATGAATTTTATGACACCACGTCCAAGTAAAATTAATCATGATTTCTGGGAAAAATATCAGGCTTCTCCAGATGCTGCAACTCAATATTTTTATGAATTGGCGCAGCAAGTGAATCAAGTAAAAACTCGGGATATTGCACGCAATATAGCTTTTAGTCATTTGACAAAATATGGAAAACTTGAAATAACAATTAATCTCTCAAAACCAGAAAAAGACCCCAAAGCGATTGCAGCAGCCAAATTAGTAAAGGCTTCCTCTTATCCGGCTTGTCAACTTTGCTTGGAAAATGAAGGGTTTTATGGCCTAGGAAATAAGCCTGCTCGTTCCAATCATCGAATTATTCAAGTTTCAATTAACGGCGAGGACTGGGGCTTTCAATATTCTCCATACGCCTATTTTAATGAACACTCTATTTTATTAAATGCTAAACATCAACCAATGGAGATTAATAAACGAGCTTTTGATAATCTTCTAGGATTCTTGGATAAATTTCCTAACTATATGATTGGTTCAAATGCAGATTTACCAATTGTGGGTGGTTCAATTTTGACACATGATCATTATCAAGCAGGTCGTCATGATTTTCCAATGGCAAAGGCTGAACTTCGTGAAACTATTGAACTCGCTCATTTTCCAGAAGTTTCTTGTGGAATAGTCAATTGGCCAATGTCAGTTCTAAGATTAGCAAGTGAAAATCAAGTAGAACTTTCAAAAGCTGCGGATGACTTTTTAAAAAAATGGCAAGTTTATAGTGATGAAAGTCTTCAGATTAAAGCAAAAAGTACAGATGGAACACCTCATCATACCATTACGCCGATTGCTCGAATTCGAGAGGGGAAATATGAATTAGATTTGGTCTTACGCGATAATAATACTAATGAAAAATATCCAGATGGTATTTTTCATCCACATCCAGCCCTACACCATATTAAAAAAGAAAATATTGGTTTGATTGAAGTGATGGGACTTGCAATTTTGCCTGCTCGTTTGGAAACGGAACTTTTGGAGGTTGAAAAGTATCTTCTTAATCAGGACAACCAAATGGACGAAATTCATAAAGCTTGGGCTGAACAGCTTAAAAATGAGGAACATTTTACTAGAGAAACGGTTCATGCCACTGTTCAAGAGGCAGTAGGAGAAGTGTTTGAAGAAGTCCTAAAAGACGCAGGTGTATTTAAGGATACTCAAGAAGGACATGAAGGTTTTCGTAAATTTATTGATTTTGTGAATCAATAAGAGATATTATGAAGCATTATTTAGTGGAGAAATTCTTTGATTATGAAATAAGAATGATGAGAAGTTGATACAAACTTAAAAAAATCTGATATAATAAATAGAAAATGGAGGATCTTATGACAGTTTTAGTACTTGGTGGTGCAGGATATGTAGGAAGTCATGCGGTAGATATGCTTGTTAATCGTGGTTACGATGTGGCGGTTGTTGATAATTTAGTAACAGGTCATCGCGAGGCTGTGTCAGAAAAAGTACGTTTTTATGAAGGAGATGTGCGGGACCATGCTTTCTTAGCTAGTGTTTTTGAAAAAGAAAATATTGAAGGAATTATGCATTTTTGCGCTTATTCATTAGTGGGTGAGTCAATGCAAAAACCATTGATGTATTTCAATAACAATGTCGGCGGAGCTCAGGTGATTCTAGAAACAATGGAAGAATTTGGTGTTAAGCATATTGTTTTCTCAAGTACCGCAGCTACTTTTGGTATTCCTGAGGAAAGTCCAATTTCTGAAAAAACACCACAAAAACCAATTAATCCTTACGGCGAAAGTAAATTAATCATGGAAAAAATGATGAAATGGCAATCGCAAGCCACAGATATGACTTATGTTGCTCTGCGCTATTTCAATGTTGCTGGTGCCAAAGATGATGGGTCAATTGGCGAAGCCCATAAAAATGAAACACATTTAATTCCAATTATCCTACAAACTGCACTTGGACAAAGAGAATTTATTACCATTTATGGTGATGATTATCAGACTTCTGATGGAACATGTATCCGTGATTATATTGATATGGAAGATTTGATTGAAGCACATATCAAAGCACTTGAATATCTTAAATCTGGTGGAAAATCTGACCAATTTAATCTTGGCTCAAGTAAAGGTTATTCAAATCTTGAAGTGCTTGAAACAGCACGAAAAGTAACAGGAAAAGAAATTCCAAGTCAAATGGGTGAGCGTCGTCCTGGCGATCCAGATGAACTTGTAGCGGACTCAACAAAAGCCGGCGAAATTTTAGGATGGAAAGTAAAAAATGATTTGGAACATATCATTACAAATGCTTGGAAATGGCATCAAAGTCATCCAAAAGGTTACTAATTAATTATCTAAAATTCGAAAAAAAGCTCAATTTTTTGAGCTTTTTTGTATGAAATCGTCATGAAAATGTAAATAAAATTGTGATAACTATTAATAAAAAAATTGATATAATGAAGTGGATGAAAAAAAGACAGTTAAGAAGAAATAAAAATAAATTTAAGATAGTTTTCTTTACTTTGGCAGGCTTAATTATCTTATTTGGTGTAGGAATGTTCATATTTCATATAAAGGGGACAACTACTGATAGTAAAAATAAGAATACAAAAACAAGTTTAGTGGCGGCATCTAGTAAAAAGACATCCTCAGGCAAGCCTGTAATTTATCCAACAATATATATCACAGGATCATCAGGTGGCTTGAAGCCACCTGATACGATAGTTCAAAAGATTTTGCCTATAAAAAATATGGCTGCGGATAAATCTTTGGGAATGATATCAAATGTTGCTAATAATTATGAATTAACAGTTGAAGGAGAAATATCAAAAGACAATCAGTATCCTCTAATTGAATTTGGAACAGGCAAGGGAACTGGATCAGGAGAACTTTATTCTTTAGGATTACAAAAAGCTATCAGCTATTTGACTGAGCGCTATGATATTCCTTGGGTCAATATGGTAGGCTATTCTTCCGGTGGTACTGGAGCTATTTACTATATGATTGATACTGTTGATAATCCTCATTTTCCACCAGTAAATAAATTTGTTTCTTTGGATGGTGAGTACAATGAAGGAACAAAATTGCAATATGGTGAGAGCCTGGCAAGTGTTTTGGCCAATGGACCTTGGGTTAAAACAAAAATGTATCAATATATTGAAGATAATTATGAGAAAATATCTTCAAAAACTGAGATGATGTTTCTTGAAGGGGATTTTGACACTGAAAATCAAACAGATAGTGCGATTCCTTGGGCTGATAGTTTTTCAGTTTATCATCTTATCAAAAAGAATGGGAATGAAGTAACGGCAACTTTATATCCGACAAAAACTAGCCATGCGCATGCAACCCAAAACTCAACAGCTATAAAATACATCAAAAATTTTATTTATAATACACCATAAATAAAAAAAACTCGGATTTAATTTTCCGAGTTTTTTTGTAGACTTTCATAGTAATGATGCTTTTTTTGTAAAATAAAATCTAAATGAGCTTCTAGGCCAGTGATTTGTGCGCGTAAAATTCGTTCTTGCTCAACTAAAAGTGAAATTCTTTGGATAATTGTTGAATCGCCTTGCTCTCTTAAATTTGAGTATTCTTGGATTTTTGTGAGCGGCATGCCAGTTGCCTTGGCTCTTTTGATAAATTCAATCCAAGCAAGATCAGCTTCTGTGAATTCTCGGTAATTACTGGAATTACGTTGGGGTTTTAGAAGTTCAAGTTCTTCATAATAGCGTAAAGTAGGGACTGATAGACCTGTCAGTAAAGATATTTCTGAAATTTTATAAGTTTTTTTCATTTTCTACCTCTTTTTACTTGCTCTCAAGTTAACTTGAGGGTTTATACTGATTTTACCATAGAAAGGTGGAAATAAAATGAACAAAAAAGAAATTGGCTTAGAAAATTTAGCAAAAATTGACGGGGCAGCGGCAAAACCTGTTGAAGAAGCACTCAAAGATATTGCCCCTGATTTGAATGATATGATGATCAAATTTGCCTTTGGAACAATTTATAACCGAGGAGTGCTTGATTTTAAGCAGCGTGAAATGATTACAATCACAAGTTTGTTGAGTCAGGGAGGTTTAGAAAATCAATTACGCGTGCATATTCAGGCTTCACTGAATGTTGGATTGACCCAAGAAGAAATCGTTGAAACATTTATTCATTGCATTCCCTATGTCGGCTTTCCTAAAGTTTTAAATGCCATCTTTATTGCCAAAGAAATATTTACTGACGAAAAGTAAAATTTACTGACAGATACAAAAAATTACTGACAAAATTTCCATCATAGGATAGTCGTTGACGCTTAAGCTTTTACGAATATGCTAGTGGTTTCATCAGTAATTTTTTATTCTTTCTCTTTCTCTTTCTCAATTGTCCCATCAGTAACATGGAAAATACTCAAATTTTCCGGTAAATTTTTGAGATGGTCAAGAGTGGTTGTGGTAATAAAAGTCTGGGTTTTACCTAAACTTGTTTCAATCAAATCCAGCTGACGATGATTGTCAAGTTCACTCATGACATCGTCTAAAAGTAAAATAGGATACTCACCCGTTTCCTCAAAAATCAAATCAATTTCGGCCAATTTAATCGAAAGAGCAACGGTTCGTTGTTGTCCCTGACTACCAAAATCAGCAACATTGATCTCATTGATAAAGAATTGTAAATCATCTCGATGGGGACCGACGGTAGTCTGATGTCTAAAAATATCATGATCTTGTCGACTCAATAATTCTTTTGAAAAATCAGTTTTTACATTTTGATTATAAGTGATTTTTAATGTTTCCAAACCATGAGTTAACTGTTCATGAATTTTTTTTGCATGGCTTTCAAGCTTTTCAATGAAAGTTTTACGTTCAAACATGATTTTATTGCCGTGTTCAGCCAATTGTTCATCAAGAACCGTCAAAAAGTTTTTGTCAATCTTTGCTTGGTCAAATTTCAAATAAGCATTTCGCTCTTTTAAAGCACGATTATAACGCATGGAATCATAAAGATAAACAGCGTGAATTTGTCCGAGTTCAATATCCATAAATCGTCTGCGAGTGGCTGGCGAACCTTTGACCAATTCTAAATTTTCAGGCGCAAACATCAAGATTTTTAGTTGTCCGATATAGTCAGCCAAGCGATTTTCCTTCAGATGATTAGCCTTAGCAATTCGTCCTTTGGAACTTAATTGAACTTCAAGAGGAACGGTTGCATGAGCCTTTTCAACCAATCCTGAAACTTTCATTTCTTGCCCAGACCAACGAATTAACTCTTTGTCATGACTCGTTCTGTGACTACGAGTAAGGGCTAAAAAGTGAATAGCTTCAAGAATATTTGTCTTTCCTTGAGCATTTTGACCCAAGAAGATATTGAGATTGGGATGGAAGTCGAGTTTTAAATCTTCATAATTCCGAAAATTTTTAAGTTCAATTTGCTTGAGTTTCATTATTTTCTACCAGGAAAACGAGGGGGTGTTTTTTTAGTAGGCTTCGTGCTTTTGTTTTCTGCATTCATTTTTTTAACAATGGCTTTGACACGAGCTTCCTCAGCTTTTTCAGCCTCGTGTTCGGCAATCGCTTTAGCGTCGGCTTGTTCAAAAGTAACCTTTAAGTCAAAAGTTGGGAACTCAAGTAAGTCTCCATCGCGGAGTTTTTTTCCGCGACGATTTTCAACTTCACCATTGTAGAAAATATTTCCTTCATTTTCGGCAAGGAAAATTTTTGCTTGTCCTCCTGTTGAGATTAAACCAAGTTCTTTCAAAACTTGTCCGAGTGTAATGTATTCTTCAAATAAAATGTATTTTTTCATAGTCTTATTTTAACATAAATCTGAAGTTTATTTCATTGAAAATTTAGAAATAAGCTTAATAAAATAAGATGCCTTTAAGTTAACTTTTATTCCTAATTTTTGTTAGGAAATCTCACAAAATCGCCTCAGATTTTGGTATAATAAGGGTTGCATTAAGAACTAGTAAAAGCTTGATAAAATAGGAAAGTGATAGTCAATTGACAGAAATAAAAATGGCAGATGGAGTTATGCTCCATGTAATTAAAGAAACGAAATTTAAAACAGTAAGGCTGATGGTTCGTTTTCGAGAAGAATTATCAGCTGATAGACTCGGAAAACGGGTCCTCCTATCTAATATGCTTGAAAGCACAAATGCTGTCTATCAAACAGGAAAAGATTTTAGCCGTAAACTCTCAGAGATGTTTGGCGCCTCATTTACGACAGGGGTTGCCAAAAAAGGAAAGCAACATTTACTTTCACTTAACATGAGTTTTGTAAATCCACGATTAGTAGATTTTGATACCTTAGGAGCAGCAGTTGATTTTTTGAAAATTGCTATTTTTCAACCTGATGCAAGTCAAGGGCAATTTAATCCTGAAATTTTCAAAAGAGAGCAAAGAAATTTATTGCATTACCTAGCTTCCATGAATGATGATCGGGCTTATTATGCCAGTCGTCAATTGGCTAATTTGTTTTTTGATAATGTCAATCAGGCTCTGCCAAGTGTTGGAACAAGTGAGCTAATCGCCAAAGAAAATCCTCAAGACCTTTTTGAGTACTATCAAAAAATGTTAGCTGAGAATGCGATTGATATTTTTGTCTTGGGTGATGTGGATGAAAAACGAGTGATTGACTTATTTTCAGACTTTAATTTTACTGACAGAGCGGTCAGTAAAGAAATTTTTTATCAACAATCACTGACAGAATTGTCAGTTCTGACCGAGGAAAAAGAGGTGGCGCAATCCATTTTGCAGCTCGCTTACCAAATGCCAGTGGCTTACGGAGATGAGAATTATCTTGCGCTTCAAGTGATGAATGGACTTTTGGGTGGTTTTGCTCATTCAAAATTATTTACCAATGTCCGTGAAAAGGCAAGTTTAGCTTATTCAATTTCATCAACTTTTGATTCCTTCACAGGCTTTTTAAAAATTGCAGCTGGAATTGATGCTGAAAATTTTGAAGAAGCAAGAGGTTTAATATTTGAACAACTTGAAGCAATTAAAAGAGGGGATTTTACAGAGTTAGAAGTTGAGCAAACGAAAACAATGTTAAGAAATGCTTATTTTATAGGTCAAGATTCTCCATCAAATAATATTGAATTAGAATACGTAAAAGCGCTCATTCCAGAACAGTTTTTACCGATGTCTGAATTTTTAAACGCACTTGAATCAGTTTCAAAAGCAGATTTGATAAGAGTTGCCAAATTACTAAGTCTACAGGCAGAATATTTTATGAAAGGATTTACTGTGAATCAGGAAAATATGGAGGTCAGCCTTGAAAAGTAAGTTTTATGAAAAAACAGGGGAAAGATTATATATAGATACTTTACCCAATGGTTTGACTGTTTATTATCTGCCAAAGGCAGACTATAACCGAACTTATGGCTTATTTACCACAAATTTTGGTTCCCTCGATACAAGTTTTGTCCCCTTAGGTGAGCAAGATTTCCAAACTTTCCCAGAAGGTATTGCACATTTTTTAGAGCACAAACTTTTTGAAAAAGAAGAGGGCGACGTGATGTATAAATTTGGAGCATTAGGGGCTCAAACTAATGCTTTCACAAGTTTTTCGCGTACTTCATATCTCTTTTCTACTCGAGAAAATTCTTACGAATGTACCGAACTTTTACTTGATTTTGTTCAAAAACCTTATTTCACTAAGGAAAATGTTGAAAAAGAACAAGGAATTATCCAACAAGAAATTCAAATGTATCAAGATGACAGTGATTGGCGTCTTTTTGCAGGACTTTTGGAAAAAATGTATCCTGATTCACCACTAGCGGCTGATATCGCTGGAACGCCAGCAACGATTAATGCGATTACGGCTGATGACTTGTATAAAAATTATGAAGTTTTTTATCATCCTAAAAACATGAATTTGTTTTTGACTGGTCCCTTTGATATTGAAATGATGGCTGATTTTGTACGCAATAATCAAGCGAAAAAAGATTTTGCTGATTTAAGTGAAATTAAAAGAAAAGAAATCAAAGCCAGCGAACCCGTGACTGGGGAAACTTTAGAACTTGAAGTTGCAATGCCAAAATTCTCTTTGGGTTTAAGAGGTGAAGACGCACTTGCACAAGATTCAAAGACATTATTTAAGTACAAACTCGCCAATCAACTTTTTCTGGATTTGCTTTTTGGCAGGACCAGTCAGCGCTATGAAGAACTTTATAACGCTGGTTTAATCGATGATTCCTTTGGCTTTTCCTTTGATTTGGATAAGAGATTTCACTTTGCGGTGCTGACAGCTGACACAGAAAATCCTAAAAAATTAGGTCAAACTTTGCAAGAAGCCATAAAAAGTTATAAAATAGATAGAGATTTTAGTGAAGAGCATCTCGATTTACTCAAAAGAGAAATGCTGGGTGATTATTTTAGCTCATTAAATTCGCTTGAATATATTGCCAATCAATTTTCATCTGAAATTTATGATGATATAAATTTCTTTGATTTTCCTGAAATCTTGAAAGAATTAAGCCTATCAGAAATTGAAAAATTTGCTGACCAATTTATTTCTAAAATGAAGAAAGTAGAATTTACTATTCTACCTAAATAAAGTTATTCTGTCAGTAAGACAGAAACTGAAAAATTTACTGACAGAAATTTTAGTTGATTCGGATAAAACGAGTCAGTAAATTAAAAGCCGCTCCAAGTTTTCTATAAACTTAATCAGCGCAATACCCAAGGTGAGATGATGAAAATCTCCAAACATATTAAAGAACAGTGATAATTAACAACCGATGTGCAGTACAAAAATGAAGGGAGGATATGTTGACAATCAAAACAATCGGACAAGTCTTAAAAGAAAAGCGAACTTCGCTTGGGCTTGGTCTTTCTGAAGCAGAACAATTAACTCAAGTACAAAAATTATATATCGTCGCACTGGAGACAGACGACTACAAAGCCTTGCCGGGTGACTTTTACATCAAGGCTTATCTTAAACAGTACGCAGAAAAATTAGGGTTGAATGCAGATAGAATCATTCAAGCTTATGATGAAGGCAAGGGAATCACAGTAGAGGATAAGGAGGATATATTAGAGACTTATCATTTTGTGAAACCTAGTGAGCGGGTTGAACCCGAGGAAGAAGAGCCAAAAACTTGGCGTCATTATGTCCCAATTATTTCTTTATCAGCAGCGGCATTATTAATTGTAGTAGGTGTTTTTGCGGCAGTGATTATGAATAAACCTGAAACACCTGATTTAATAACCAATGATTATTCTTATTCAAAGAGTGTAGCCAGTACCTCTAAGGCTGCAACAAGTGCTACAAAACCACCAGAAAGTAGTACACAAGCAAGTAGTAGTGTGCTTGAGCCAACGATTGCTATCACAGGTTCAAGTTCAGCAATGGTTGCAACCATCAGCAATATTTCTGACCCTGTAAAAGTTGATTTCTCAGCTGCTGCAGGACGGACAATTTGGATTGGCATGACAAATTCAAATGTTGCGGCTAATGGTCAAACCTTAACTGATGGGGCCAATACTTTGTCTGGTTTAGTGACAACAGGTGCAGAAAATTCAGTAATTACACTTGGAAGTGTTCAAGGACTTACTCTTACAGTCAATGGTAAAGCCTTAGACCTATCTTCGCTGACAACAACTGGACCGGCCAAAATTACTCTACAAATTAATCGAACAACAACAAATTCAGCTGCTCAGTAAAGAAAAACTGATGGCTTGTTTTTGGCTGTAAAAGGAGAACTATGAAACAGAAATTACCTAATCAATTAACGATGGCAAGGATTTTTATGATTCCAATCTTTGTGATTTTATTTTATTTACCACAGGGAGCTCATTTTAATGGTTTTGTTTCCCAAGATCACAGCTCAGTAATGTGGGTTGTTGCAGCAATTGTTTTTGCGATAGCTTCTTTTACTGACTGGCTTGATGGCTATCTTGCCCGCAAATGGCATGTGGTCAGTAACTTTGGTAAATTTGCGGACCCGTTAGCTGATAAAATGCTTAACATGGTTGCCTTTGTTGTCCTTGTTGGATTACATGTTGTTCCAATGTGGGCCGTTGCCATTATCATTTGCCGTGAACTTGCTGTCACAGGTTTACGTCTATTGCTTGTCGAACAAGGTGGAGTCGTTATGGCGGCAGCAATGCCTGGTAAAATCAAGACAGCTACACAAATGTTAAGCGTCATCTTCCTTTTCATTGGAAATCCTTTATATATTGGAACAATCCTCTTTTATGTCTGTGTTTTCTTTACCATTTATAGTGGTTATGACTATTTTGCTAAAAATATGCAAGTTTTTAGAAACGCTGACTAATTCTTTTAAAAAATATGAAATCCGAGTAAAAATACTTGGATTTTTTATTTAGTTAGAAAAAGTAAAGTGTCCTAAAGGGTTCGAAAAAGAAAAATAGAAAAAATTAGTTGTTATTTTAGATTATAGGAAGGGGAAAAAAGAAATCCTTAAAGTGATTGATTTATTTGACTTTTTTGGAGTTCCCCTTAGTTGAGATTTTATCCAAAGATACTATAATTGCCATGTCCTTGCTTTGGCTGATTAAATATTTTTAAAATCATACAAAACTTGCTTGCTTTGCCTCACTTTTTGCGTTACAATAATAGAAAAGAGAGTGAGTAGTGGTGAAAGCTCATAGGGTTTGTGACAGTGATTATCGGTGATAACGTTATAATCAATTTGAGGCTCTGATTTTCTAGGAGCAAATTTAGGTGGTACCGTGCAATAATGCACCCTAGAGCGAGAGGCTTTGGGGTGCTTTCTTATGTAAACGGTATCTTATTAGATAAGTACCACATATAATGATTTTTTACAAAGACTCCCACTCCCAGTGAATCGAAAGGAAAAAAATGAAACTTCAAAAACCAAAAGGAACAGCAGATTTATTACCTGCTGAAACTGCAAAATGGCAGTATATCGAAGAAATTGCTCGTGGCGTTTTTAATGATTATAATTTCAAAGAGATTCGTACCCCGATGTTTGAAAGCTATGAACTCTTTAGTCGTGCCACTGGTGAAACCAGTGATATTGTTACTAAAGAAATGTATGATTTCGAGGATAAAGGTGGACGTCATATTGCCCTTCGTCCAGAGGGAACAGCATCAGCCGTTCGTGCTTACATCGAAAATAAACTCTATGCTCCAGAAGTTGTGAAACCAGTAAAACTTTGGTATGATGCTCCAATGTTTCGTTATGAACGTCCACAATCAGGACGTTTACGTCAATTCCACCAATTTGGTGTAGAATGCTTAGGCTTGAAAAATCCAGCGGTCGATGTAGAAATTATTGCGATGGCTGATACGCTTTTCCGTCAATTAGGCATTTCTGGGGTGAAGCTTTCGCTCAACACATTAGGGGATATGGAAAGCCGTAAGGCATATCGACAAGCTTTGATTGATTATTTGACTCCGTTTGAAAATCAACTTTCAGAAGATAGCCGTCGTCGTTTAAATGAAAATCCTTTACGAGTGTTGGATAGTAAAGAATCAGAAGATATCGCAATTGTGAAAAATGCCCCTGCTATCTTGGACTATCTCAATGAAACTTCAAAAGCTTATTTTGAAGAAGTAAAAGCCTTACTCGAAGCTTTGAACATCGAATATACCATTGACTCAAATATGGTTCGTGGTTTAGATTACTATAATGATACAATTTTTGAATTCATTGTTAATTTTGATGGTAAAGAACTAACTGTTTGTGGTGGTGGACGTTATGACGGTCTAGTAGAGTATTTTGATGGTCCAGCCACTCCAGCCTTCGGTTTTGGTTTAGGTATCGAAAGACTCCTAATGATTGCCGAAAAACAAGAAATTAACTTTATTCCTGAGGAAACTTTGGATGTTTACATTGCTGTAATGGGTGAAAAAGCTAATCTTGAAGCAACAAAATTGGCTGAGAGTTTACGCGAACAAGCCTTCAAAGTAGAACGTGATTTTTCAAATCGTAAACTTGGAGCACAATTTAAAACTGCCGAAAAATTGGGAGCAGAATTGATTATTACACTTGGAGAAGATGAAGTTCGCACAGGACAAATCAAAGTGAAACATAATCAAACACGTAAACAAATCGAAACAACACTCCAAGCGGTTCACGAATCATTTGCCCCAATTTTTGAAGAAATTTACGCTGACGAGATAAACTAAGTCAAGAAAAGGCTCAGGTGAAGAGATGAAAGATTGTCCATTTTGTGAGGAGAAGGATAAGGTCTTTGAAAATGAACTGGCACAGGCATTTTATGATGCTTATCCTGTCAGTGAAGGTCATATTTTGATTACCCCCAAACGACATGTCGCCTCGTATTTTGAACTGACTAAATCTGAAAGAGAAGCAATCGAAGCACTTTTAGAACTTTCTAAAAGTCACTTAGATGAAAATTTTCATGCAAATGCTTATAATATTGGCATCAATGTTGGTCAAGCAGCCGGACAAACTGTTTTTCATTGTCATGTTCACCTGATTCCACGATATCAGGGAGATGTAAAAAATCCGACAGGTGGCGTTCGTGGCGTGATTCCTGAAAAACAAAATTATCGATAATAAGAAGAAAGAGGTCTTAAATTTTACCTGTTTGCACTAGAGAACAGTGAAATTTACATTTATATGAAACGTACAAATTACGCGGGAAATATTACAGAAGAATATTTAAATCAAACAGTCACAGTTAAAGGTTGGGTGGCTAAACGCCGTAACCTTGGAGGATTGATTTTCATTGATTTACGTGACCGAGAAGGAATTGTCCAAATTGTGGTCAATCCTGAAACAGCAGCAACCGAAGTGGCTGAAGCCGCGGATAAAGCACGTAATGAATTTGTCCTTGAAGTAACGGGTAAAGTGGTTGAGCGTGCAAGTAAGAATGACAAAATCAAAACCGGTGGTATTGAAATCGAAGCGACTGCCATTGAAATTTTGTCTACTTCTAAAACAACACCTTTTGAAATCAAAGATGATGTTGAAGTACTTGATGATACACGTTTAAAATATCGCTATCTTGATTTGCGTCGTCCAGAGATGCTTAAAAATATTACAATGCGTCATGCGACGACTCGTTCCATTCGTGAATATTTAGATGGAGCAGGCTTTATCGATGTTGAAACGCCATTTTTGAACAAATCAACACCCGAAGGAGCGCGTGATTATCTTGTCCCTTCTCGAGTTAATAAAGGCGAATTTTACGCTTTACCGCAATCACCACAATTGATGAAACAACTTTTAATGACTGCTGGTCTTGACCGTTATTATCAAATTGTGAAATGTTTCCGTGATGAAGATTTACGTGGTGACCGTCAGCCAGAATTCACACAAGTCGATTTAGAAACTTCATTTTTGGGTGAAGAAGAAATTCAAGAGTTGACTGAAGAATTGATTGCTAAAGTCATGAAAGATGTCAAAGGAATTGATGTCACTTTACCATTCCCAAGAATGAACTATGATGATGCCATGAATTTTTACGGTTCTGACAAACCTGACACACGTTTTGAATTGTTACTGACAGACTTGTCAGCACTTGCTAAAACAGTTGATTTCAAAGTTTTCCAAGAAGCTGAAGTTGTTAAAGCAATTGTTGTCAAAAACGCTGCTGACAAATATTCTCGTAAGTCAATTGATAAACTGACAGAACAAGCCAAACAAAATGGAGCTAAAGGTCTTGCCTGGGTCAAATTTGAAAAAGGTGAATTCGCCGGTGGTGTTTCAAAATTCTTAGCTGAATCTACTGACAGCTTTGTTAATGAATTAAAATTGACTGACAATGACTTGGTACTTTTTGTTGCTGACAGCCTTGATGTAGCGAATTCTGCTCTTGGTGCCCTTCGTTTAACAATTGGCAAACAACAAGGTTTGATTGATTTCCGTAAGTTCAATTTCCTTTGGGTCATTGATTGGCCAATGTTTGAATGGTCAGATGAAGAAGACCGTTACATGTCTGCTCACCATCCATTTACTTTACCAACGAAAGAAACTCAAGCTTTCTTATCTGCTGACGGACATCGGAAAGATTCTGATTTGAAAAAAGTTCGTGCGCATGCTTATGATATTGTCCTTAATGGTTATGAACTTGGCGGAGGTTCTTTGAGAATTAATAGTCGTGACCTTCAAGAAGAAATGCTGAGTGCTCTTGGCTTTAAACTAGAAGATGCCAATGAACAATTTGGCTTCTTACTTGAAGCACTTGACTATGGTTTCCCACCACATGGTGGATTGGCCCTTGGTCTTGACCGTTTTGTAATGTTACTTGCTGGTAAAGATAATATCCGTGAAGTAATTGCGTTCCCTAAAAACAATAAAGCCTCTGATCCAATGACTCAGGCTCCATCTATAGTAGCTGACAAACAGCTGGAAGAATTGAGTATTAAACTTGCAAACAAAGATCAATAAAATTCTCGGTGGCCTTTTAGATAAAATTGGACTTTACCAAGTATTAAAATCTATTGGCGCTGAAAAAATGGCAAATAAATTTTCGGCAGCAGTTGTATATGCGGTCTTCTCATCATTCGCGTTGAACTTTTTCTATCAGCCAGGGCATGTCTATGCTTCTGGTGCGACTGGTGCGGCCCAAGTTGTTTCAGAGTTGGTGACAAGAATTAGTGGTCATGATATTTTACCCATTTCGGCTTCGCTGATTTTGGTAAATGCTCCACTTTTCATTCTAGCTTGGCGAGGAATTGGGAAACAGTTTACTGTCTATACAGTAATTACTGTTGTCATGAGTTCTGTTTTCATTCACTTTATTCCTGTGACTCCTTTAACTCATGAGCCAGTCATTAATGCTGTCTTCGGGGGAGCAATTATGGGATTTGGTGTTGGAAATGCAATGAAATCAGGAATTTCTTCTGGTGGGACTGATATTGTTAGTCTCTATATGCGTAAAAAGACCGGAAGAAGTGTTGGAACATTATCATTTATTGTTAATGGAGTGATTATTTTCACAGCTGGAGTTCTCTTTGGTTGGGAATATATGCTTTATAGTTTAATCGCTATTTTCGTCAATTCTCGAGTGCAAGACGCAATCTTTACAAGACAAAAACGTTTGCAAGTAATGATTGTTACTAAAAATCCAGAATTACTGACAGAAAAATTAGTTAATCGTTTTAAACACGGAGTTACAATTTTACATGATGCGGAAGGTGGTTATACGCATACCAGTCAAACCGTTCTTATGACTGTGATTACCATGTATGAATATCAAGAATTCAAAGATATTATCCAAAAATACGATGAACATGCTTTTGTATCAATATCGGAAAATGTTCGAGTACTTGGAAAATTTGCAGAAGTAGAAGATTAAGAACTTGATATTCTATTGAAAAAAGTAAAATAATAAAAGGGAGAAAGCCAAAAGGAGGACTTTCTCCCCTTATTATATGTGAAAAAATAAAGGAGGAAATAAAATGAAAAAATTAGCAAAAGTACATTTTCTGTACTTACTTGCCATTGCAATTGGTACAGGAATCTATGCTTTTGGCTTTGTTGCCTTTAACATGGCAAACCACTTGGCTCAGGGAGGAGTCGCAGGGCTTTCCTTAATCTCCTATGCGCTATGGCATATTGACCCCTCTTATGTTCAACTTTTAATAAATATTCCCCTTTTAATTTTAGGATATCGTTTTTTAGGAAGAAGAACATTTATTTACACCATTTGGGGGATTGTGAGTCTGGCTGTTTGGATTTGGATTATTCAAAGAATTAGTTTCACAATCAATATTGGAAATGATACCCTTATTGCTGCTTTATTAGCCGGAGTATTTTCAGGTTCAGGAATTGGATTAGTTTTTCGATTTGGAGGAACAACGGGAGGAACAGATATCCTTGCTAAACTCTTTCAAATAAAAAAAGGAATTCCAGTTGGTCGAATGCTTTTTATCTTTGACTCTTGTATCTTGGCTCTTTCTTTGAGTTATGTTGACCTTAAACATATGATGTATACTTTGATTGCCAGCTTTATATCAATGCAAATGATTAATTTGATTCAAAATGGTGGTTATACTGTTCGTGGAATGCTTATTATCACGAACCATCATGTAGAAGTTGCTAAAACAATTATCGAAGAAATTGGTCGAAGTGCAACTTATTTGCATGGTGAGGGTGCCTATTCAGGAACTGAAAAAGAAGTCCTTTACGTTGTACTCAATCCGAGTGAGATACAAGAAGTAAAGCAAATTCTATCTATTATTGACCCGAATGCCTTTGCCTCAGTTATTAATGTCCACGAAGTTGTGGGAGATTTCGCACCAAAACGTGGTAGATTTAAAGATTTGAAAAAATAAATAGCTCAATGAGCTATTTTTTTGAGTATTCTTAAGTTAAAAAGGGAGAAGTTTTCAAAAGTTGACTAAATTCTAAATTTAAACTACAATAGATTTAAACGTCCTTGCCTTTGGCAAGGATATTTCATCGAAATTTTTGAGGGATATTATGAAAAAATTATCTAAGGTGCATTTTTTGCAACTTCTTGCTGTTACAATTGGGACAGCAATCTATGCCTTTGGTTTTGTTGAGTTCAACATGGGAAATCACTTGGCTGAAGGTGGAGTCGCTGGGCTTTCATTGATTGGTTATGCTTTGTTGCATATTGACCCGTCATATACTCAGCTTATCTTAAATATTCCACTTTTAATTCTTGGCTATCGCTTTCTTGGACGACGAACTTTTGTCTATACGATTTGGGGTATCGTGAGTCTCTCAATTTGGATGTGGATTTTCCAACGGATTCCAGTAACAATCAATGTCGGTCATGATTATTTAATTGCTGCTTTATTAGCCGGTGTTTTTGCCGGAACAGGGATTGGTTTAGTTTTTCGATTTGGAGGAACGACTGGTGGAGCCGACATCATTGCCAAGCTTTTACAAATAAAAGCTGGGGTTGCTGTTGGACGAACTTTCTTCATATTTGATGCTTGTGTGATGCTGTTATCATTAAGTTATATTGATTTACGTCACATGATGTACACTTTGATTGCAAGTTTTGTAGCAGCTCAAGTAATTAATGTGGTTCAATCGGGTGGTTATACTGTTAGAGGAATGTTAATTATCACGAACAATCATGCCGAAATTGCCAAAGCAATTATTGAAGAGATTGGTCGTAGCGCGACTTACTTACATGGTGAAGGAGCCTATTCTGGAAATTCAAAAGAAATTCTCTATGTGGTTTTAAATCCGGGGGAAATTCAAGAAGTCAAACAAATTTTGTCTATTCTTGACCCGAATGCTTTCACATCCATTATAAATGTTCATGAAGTCATTGGTGACTTCACTTATCCACGCAGTCGCTATAAAGTGGCTAAAAAAGGAAAAAAATAGCTCAAAAGAGCTATTTTTTATTTTTATCAGTGAAAGAAATTATCTTGAAAGACGTGCCCCTTCGATTTCACCTGTAGATTTTACTCCTTCAACAGAAAAACTATCTGCATTGATTCCAGTTTTGATATTTTCCAACTGTTTAATTGTCTTGTCTAATTGAATTAAGTTTTGAACATTGTATTCAAAAGTATAGTTACTAATTTCTCTTTTGGCTTTCTTCAGGTGAATAATAGCTTTTTCGATTTCTTCAGTGGCTTTTGTTGTACGCATATAGAAAACCCTTTCTATTTTTGGAATTGTGTGACTATTTATCTATTCCTATTATAACACAGGCTGCGAGTCAAAACAACGTTTCGACTTTTGTCTCTTTCAAAGATTAGGACCTGATAAAAAGTTAAATTTATTTTTAAAGACTAGATGTTAACAATTATGATTTAACGGGGTGATGACGAATTTTTTCACTGAGAAAGTAGTAAAGACCAGCTATTTCACATCGAAATTAGAGTCTGTATATTATCATTTTTCAGATGAGGGACTGTGAGAATGATAAGAAAAAAATCTGGAAATATCCAGATTTCTTTTTATTTATTTAATTCCACTTACAAAATTATCAAGAATCGTGATAATTTCTGCTTGTGATTCAGCTTGATTGACTGCAACTTTTACTTTTGCTGCACGAGAAGCTCCTTTAAGATAGTAAGCTGCATGCTGACGGAATTCTCGACTAGCAAGATTGTCCCCTTTTAATTCGACGAGACGGGCCAAATGTAATTTTGCAATTTCCATCTTTTCAGCAACCGTAGGTTCAGCAAGAAGTTCGCCTGTACGCAAGTAGTGTTCTGTACGATGAAGAATCCACGGATTTCCAAGAGCAGCACGTCCCATCATGACTGCAGTCACGCCTGTTTCATCAATCATACGTTTCGCATCTTCTGGAGTTTTGACATCACCATTTCCGATGACTGGAATATTGACATTGTCAGTCAATTTTTTGAGCCAGTGCCAGTTTTCTTGGGCATTTCCTGTGTAGGCTTGAGCTTTAGTTCGGGCATGCATGGAAACTGCTGCTCCACCACCCGCTTCAATTGCTTTAGCATTTTCAACGGCAAAAAGGTGGTCATCGTCCCAACCGATTCGGATTTTTACTGTCAATGGTCTTGAAATGGCTTTACTGACTGCGCTAACCACATCGTAAACTTTATCAGGGTCAAGCAAAAGTCGAGAACCTGCTTCATTTTTTGTTACTTTAGGTACTGGGCAACCCATGTTGATATCAATAATATCAGCAACTGTATTTGCTTCAACAAATTTAGCAGCTTCAACTAAAGTATCAATTTCTCCACCAAAAATTTGCATCGATAGTGGATGTGGAACGCCTTCAAAATCCATCATTTCCAAAGTTTTCTTGTTGCGATGTTCGATTCCTTTATCAGAAATCATCTCGGTTACAACAAGTCCAGCTCCGAATTCTTTGGCAGTAGTCAGAAAAGCTTTATTTGTAATTCCAGCCATTGGTGCCAGTACAATTTTATTTTTTATTTCGATATCGCCAATTTTCCACGATTCGTTGTAAATTTTGTCCATAGTCATAAAGAATATTATAGCAATTTTTTGAGATTTCACAAGGTCTTAAGGTTTAGAAAATTTACTGACGAGAACTCTGTCAGTAAATTTATTGAACTTATACTACTGGATTAAAACTTACATTGATTTGTCAAAGTTATTGAAAGTGAGCAGATTGAAAAGCTAACTGACAAGAGCAATGAAAATTATGCCCAAAAAGTAAACTTTTTTATAGTTTTTCCATTGAGTGATTAAGAGGTAGATGGCGCTTATGAAAAGGATAGTTGGAGAATACATGGCGAAAATTCCTGTTAATTCTGCCCAGAAACTTAAAAAAGAATTATTCCAAACATTTTCATCATTAGCAAATGGTCCAAACAAGTAAACGGCGCCAAGGACATTGAAACCGCCAATAATCCGTAGATAAATGACAAAAAAACGGGTTAGGTTTTCATGAGAAATAAACGTGACAAGCCAACACAAAAGCGCCAAAATAATGCTGACAATTAAAAATACAGAAGTTTCGATCATTTGACCACCTGCCCCAATTTTTGTAATTTAAAAATCAATTATTCAAGGAGTAAATGAAACAACTTTATCGTTATAAAGTACAATTCCATAGACTTTTTTGGAATCGCCCAACTGAAAAGTAAGGTTCAAATGATGAACTCTGTCAATATATTGGAGATAAGTTGTAGATTGCTCTGCCCCACGAATAATATAATGCTTACCAAAGACCGCGCTCAACTCAGAAATGCTTTTTCCATTAAAATTTTCGCCATTTAGGGTTAGATATTGAACGAGGTATCCATTCGTTACGGAAATAGCAGCAACTTTCTTTTGGTAGCTGATGGCATTGAAAGATTGATTATCTAAATTTCCTTTGTACCACCAGGTCTTAAAAGCGCCATGTGTGGGAATGAGATTGAGTCCGATAATACCGTATTCTGTGTTGGGGACGAGTTCTTTATGTTCTTGTTTGATTGTATCTTCTGGCGCATTGATTTTAAGATTTGCTAAAGTCACATGACTCAAATCAGTCGATTTTTGCCAAGGGGCATTTCCATAAATAAACCAGAGGGCGACAAGTAAAAATGGAAGGAGGACGATAGACCCAATGATGATTTTTTTCTTCATGATTATCTCCTTAAGCTCCGCTATTGAGAACCAATAGATTAAATAGCAAGTTATCAAGTAGAATAGAGATTATTCCAAAAAAGTATATTTTTGTCATAGAATAACCTCACTTTTTAATTTTGTTTCTTTCTATCAAAACGATAACTACACATACTACGAGTAGAATTCCGAAGTATAAGCTTGTCCAAAGCCAAGAAAGTTGAGTAAATTTATTGTTTATGGGATTGAACACCCATGTATTAAAAGCTACAACAATTGCTACCCAAAAATAAGGTGATAAATGTATTTTTTTCATCATATTATCTCCTTTGCATAGAATTCATTTATATTATTTTAGGGATGTAAATATAGAATTAATAACAAGATTCAGTAGAAAAATAACCAAAAGGATAGTATCTATTTTTGTGATATTTTCTTTAGATTTCTGGGGAATAAAAGCCAGGACTAAACAAGCACCTATAATGACCCAGTCAAGTGACCCGAAGATACTAGGAAGTTTGAGGAAGAAGTCAAGCCAAATATAGATGGAAGTTAGGATTAACATGAAATATAAAATAGATTTTTTCTTCATGGCTGTCTCCTTGTTACTTTATATCCATTTGGAAGCATTGAATTATCAATTTGAACTTTCAAACCATTCTTGGCCGTACCATTAAGAACGAACTTATTAAGTACCCCCAGAGCATTTTCCCGTTGAGTTGCCGCTGATTTTAGAATTACAGCGCCACCAGCAAGAATAATTTTTGCTGGAACTCCCCAAGGTCCTGCAAAAGTAGCAGCAAAGCTCCCTACTCCAGCACCTAAAGCTGCATTTCTAGCTAGTTTTGCTGAACTTATAAGTCCATTACCTATTTTTCTTGAACCAGATATAGAGTAAGATGTGCCAACAGTTCCCCACCATTCATATCTATAATCCACCTTATCTTTAGATACTTTTTTTGCAGCCAATGTTTGAACGACAACATGGCCAGCATAGAATGCTTGCTGTTTGATACTAGCCATATTGAGATTTTGAGCGTCAGGTTCAGTATCTGAAAATTCTTCCGTAATGACAACTGCTTTTGTATTAATATTGACATTGTCACCTTCAGTTTCGGCCTCTTTGATGCTAGCTTGAATTATCGAAGTCGAATTTTTAGTTAGGATATTAAACTCTTTTAATTCGGCTGTAGTTGCATTTTTAGGTACTTTACTTTGGTCTATTATAAACTTATCATTTTTTAATATAACAGCCCCATTGAAACGTTGAACAAAACTTTGATTCATTTCCCCATTTACCACAGGTTGGGTTGGATTGCCATAAACAATCTGTTCCGCCTTTGCTGGCAAATGTCCAACACTAAAGATAATCAATACAAGCAGACCAATCGTTACAATAAGCGAGCCTCTAATCTGCGAGTCTGGTTTGATTTTATCTGGCTTACTTGGCAAAAGCGTGAATATTAGATAGACAATGGCTAGTACACCTGAAATAATCATTGCCCAAATTTGTGTGAATTCGCCGAGAATGAGGCTTGCTGGGAAAACCAACCAGAAAAATGGACTCAAACCTGTATCACGAATTCGACGCATAGCGAGCGCCGACATTGGAACAATCGAGGCAAGTCCCCAGACGAAGAGCAAAATAAGCGCAAGCCAAGTGACTGCTGAAAAATGGTCAACATCGGCCGTCAAAGCTGCTGAAAATCCTGACGAAAATAAAAATGTCGTCATAAGAACAAGATAAATGATGAGATTAATCAAAAAGACCCACCAATAGGCTGACCGACTCGAACGATTTTTGAAATCAAAGGACTGGCGCCAAAAATTTTGGTAAGCAACGAGCATAAGAAACCTCCCTATTTAGTTATTTTAGTTTTATTATACTCCTTCGTCGTAAGCGTTACCATAGTGTTTTTATTTTAATACAAAGTGATTAATTTTAGTGAATCATGTCCTATTTTATGGCTACAAATGCAGAAAAATTAACTTCTTTATTTTTGTCAGTAACTTTTATCAACAAAAAAATACTGACAAATCGTCAGTATTTATTTTTTTACTAAATAATGTAATTCAACAAATTGCCCGTAAGTTCTAGTATCAATCAGTTGAAGTTTCTCTTCATAATTTCCTGACGGAAAAAGTGGGATTCCATCTCCTAGTAAAACTGGGGCAATGGTAACTTGTAATTCATCGACCCAATGATTTTCAAGAAAAAGTTTGATGACCTCCCCGCCGCCAACAACCCAGATGTTTTTGTCATTATCCGCAAAAGTTACTGACAGCTCTGTCAGTTTTTCTTTGTCAATAAAAATGATGTTGTCAGTAACGGAGATTTCTTGATGAGTTAAAATATAAGAAGTTTTGTCAGCATAAGGCCACTGACCGGCTTGCTCTTTTTCTAACCAATCATAAGTCTTTTTCCCCATAATGATTGTATCAATCCCACTATAAAAAGCACCATAGCCGTTATCTCCCTCACCCTCAACATCAAAAAGCCATTGAAGACTTTCTTCTTTGGTGGCAATATAGCCGTCTAATGTAGAAGCAATAAAAAGTTTTACAGTCATTTTTCTCAATCCTATTTACTGACAGAAGTCTTGTCAGTAAAATAAATTATTATATTAGTTAATTAGTGCTTTTAATTCTTCTTCGGAATACTCATATTTATTTTCACAGAATTGACAAATAATTTCAGCTCCATGATCTTCAGCAATCATTTCTTCAATCGGTTCTCTTCCCAAAGATTTGATGCCCTCAAGAAAACGTTCCTTACTGCAGTCACATTTGAATGCCAAAGGAAATTCGCCAAGATTTTTGTATTCCATATCACCATAAATATTATCCAACATGGTTTTTAATGGTTCGTCACTGGTCAACATTGTTGCAATGGAAGGCATACTTTTGATATTGTGTTCGATTTCAGTGATTTCTTCATCGGTGGCATCAGGAAGGGCTTGTAGCATAAATCCGCCAGCGATTTTAACAGTATCAGAGTCTTCATTAAGCAAGACATTGACCCCAACAGAAGAAGGAGTTTGTTCAGAACTTAAGAAGTACCAAGCTAAGTCTTCGCCAATTTCACCAGTAATTAAATCTACTTGACCACTATAAGGCTGTTTGAGGCCCATATCTTTGACAACAACTAAAAAGCCATTGCCAACGAAAGGAGCAACTAAAACTTCGCCAGTAGAGGCTTTTTTATAGTCAAGTTCCCGATTTTTCACATAGCCTTTGACATGACCTTTACTGTCAGCAACAGCAATAATTGGGCCCATTGCGCCATCACCTAATACCTTTACGGTGATTTTAGTATCTCCTTTTTCATTAGCCCCCAGGATTTGGGCAGCAATTAGGGTACGTCCTAAAGCAACAGTAGAAGTAGGCCAAGTTTGATGCCGTTCTTGTGCTTCTCGCACAGTTAGGGTTGAATCTAAAGCAAAAGCTCTGAAATGCCCATTTTTTGAGATTGATTTGATAATTTTATCCATATCATTATTATAACATGCCCTATCTATCGACCGCAATAGAATCTAATTAAATTTAATAAGAAGTTTTTAATAGCAAACTTAAATATTTTTATATTAGACATTTATTTAGTAAAATGAATAAAAGCTTGCTCCTCATTAGCTTTAAGAGGTTAGAAGAGGTTACTATGTTTTCAATTATCATCAATTCTACGATTATCTATTGGGCAACGGCTTTAGACTTACTGATACTATTAGCTATTTTGTATGTGCGATTTGATAAGAAAAGTCATTTATCGATTACTCTTGGTCAAATTATTGGTTCAACGGCCCTTGTAGTAGTTAGTTTGTTCTTTGCTGTCATTTTAAAGCTCGTTCCAGAAGAGTGGATTTTGGGCTTGCTTGGGTTAATTCCCTTGGGACTGGGGATTAAGTACTTGTTTTGGGGAGATGATGACGACGATGAAGAATTAGATGAGTTACTACAAAAGAGAAAAAATAAAAGTTTACTAGGAACTGCTATTATTATTTCTTTTGCAAGTTGCGGTGCTGATAATATTGCTTTATTTACTCCATTTTTCATGACACTTTCGCCAAGTAATTTGATATTGTCAATCTTCATTTTTATTCTAAATATTTTAATACTAGGACTACTCGGAAAAACAATTTCTAAAATCCCACATCTCCATGAAATTTTAGAAAGATATAGTCGTTGGATTTTGGCTTTTGTTTATATCGTACTTGGAATCATGGTTTTGATAGAAAGTGGAACGCTCTCTAAAATCATCAGCCTTTTGTAAGAAATCTATTGATTAAATAAAAAGTTCATTATTTCCGAACGATAAATTCATTTTAATCAAAATCATCAGGATTTCCAATGCAAATCTTGGTGTTTTTTGATAAAATAAAAAATAGTGCGATAGGAGCTTTCAGAAAAACATTCAACTTTTATTCTGATAAAATAAGTCAAAAAGTCGAAGAAAATTTTTAGAAATGCCAGCCAAGCGAACTTGGAGCGTGCAAAATATTTTAAAATGAAATTGAGTTCGCCCTCCTAACTTCTACGAAAATAGATAAAAATGGGAATCTGCCTCAGGCAGAACCACCATCTTTCCTAATTTTCTAGGAAGCTAAGCAGTGGGGCTCACATCTTAAGGAGAATATTATGCCATCAGTAGTAGTTGTCGGAACGCAATGGGGAGACGAAGGAAAAGGTAAAATTACAGATTTCCTAAGCTCAAACGCAGAAGTTATTGCCCGTTATCAAGGGGGAGACAATGCAGGTCATACCATCGTCATCGACGGCAAAAAGTTCAAACTTCACCTCATTCCATCAGGGATTTTCTTTCCTGAAAAAATTTCCGTTATCGGAAATGGTGTCGTTGTTAACCCAAAATCTCTGATTGAAGAAATCGCTTATCTTGCTGAAAATGGAGTTTCTGCAGAGAGTTTACGTATTTCAGACCGTGCACACGTTATCTTGCCATATCATAAAAAATTAGACTTCCTTCAAGAAGAAGCTAAAGGTGATAAAAAGATTGGGACAACCATTAAAGGGATTGGTCCAGCCTATATGGATAAAGCGGCTCGTGTCGGAATTCGTATTGCAGACTTACTTGACAAAGAAATCTTCGAGGAACGTTTACGTACAAACCTCGAAGTTAAAAACCGTGAATTTGTAAAAATGTATGATTCAGAACCTCTTGAATTTGAAGAAATTTTTGAAGAATACTATGAGTATGGTCAACAACTTAAAAAATACGTGACAGATACTTCGGTTATCTTGAACGATGCCCTTGATGCAGGGAAACGTGTGCTTTTTGAAGGGGCACAAGGGGTCATGCTTGATATTGACCAAGGAACATATCCATTTGTCACTTCATCAAATCCAGTAGCAGGTGGGGTAACAATCGGTTCTGGTGTTGGTCCATCAAAAATTTCAAAAGTTGTTGGTGTATGTAAAGCCTATACTTCACGTGTAGGTGATGGTCCATTCCCAACAGAACTTTTTGATGAAGTGGGACATCAAATTCGTGAAGTTGGACATGAATATGGAACAACAACTGGACGACCACGTCGTGTGGGTTGGTTTGATTCAGTCGTAATGCGTCACGCAAAACGTGTTTCAGGTTTAACAAATCTTAGTTTGAACTCAATCGACGTTCTTTCAGGTCTTGAAACAGTAAAAATCTGTGTGGCTTACGAACGTAGCAATGGTGAACAAATTACCCACTATCCAGCCTCACTTAAGGAATTGGCAGATTGTAAGCCAATTTATGAAGAATTACCAGGTTGGTCAGAAGACATTACTTCATGCCGTACTTTGGAAGAATTACCAGAAGCTGCTCGTAACTATGTTCGTCGTGTTGGCGAATTAGTTGGTGTACGTATCTCAACTTTCTCAGTAGGACCAGGTCGTGAACAAACTAACGTTTTAGAATCAGTTTGGGGCGTATAAAGTTAAAATAAAAAAGTCAGAGTATGCTCTGACTTTTTTTGTTTACATGAAGGGCCCAAAGACTTGTGGACTAGAATTTTTATTATTGACATTGACATCAATTACATTGTAAAAGGCATTAGAAGTGTCAGCAACATCCCAGACGGCCAAAACGATGTGGTAACCTGAACGATCATTTGGAACATTGATTGTATGTGAGAGATTGTTTGTTGCAGGAGAACCATCGTGGTTGATTGTCCCTATAAGTTCCAATTCTGAACGTTTTAAGGGTGCATTTTGATCCCAACCTGTCTTGGTCATATAGTAGTGCCACTTCGTTGTTTTATGAGGGGCAGTATATTTCCAAGTGAAAATGTTAGAACCGGTACTAATAGATGTTTTTTTCCAGCGTGAACTAGTTTGGTTGTCTAGAACAAAGTCGCCTATTTGCCCCAAACCTCCATTTGCAGAAGCAATTCGACCATCAGCGGGGCCAGACTCTGGGAAGCCTTTTGGTGCTTCTAAAGATTGTGGATTACTAATAACATTTCCATAGATATTAAAAGCATCAGTCCACCCTAAATTTTGATAATCTAACTGTCCTTGGTATCCTCTGGCTGGTGGAGATTGAACATATCCGTGAGCAGAAACAGAATCTGTTTTAATGAAAAGTGAGACGCTGAGTAGACCAGCAGTAACTAATAAACCAGTAAGTAGTTTTTTCATAAATTTTATCCTTTTCTATTTTAGAGTTTTTTCCATGGACCAAAATCTCCTGATTGATCAGGCTGTTGACCAGTATTCCACCATTTTGCTTCATAATCTACTCCATTAAAAGTAACACGATCCCCTTGAACATAAATTTTATCTTTTTGCCAAGTATTATTTTTCTCTGATGTATCATGAGTTATAAATGTGGCCTTTGCAGTATCAGAACGATTACCTGAAGGGTCAACTGCTACAACTTCGACATTGTATTCAGTTTTTGGGGATAGTCCAGTCACGTTTTGTAAGCCAGAAGTGCTTTTAAAAAATTGGGTACCAATCTTAATTTCATAGTAATCAATGCGAACATTATCTGTAGATTTTCCTTGAATCGTGGCAGTTGAAGCAGTCACATTATTAATGGAAATTGTGGGTAAGGTTGGCTTTTCAGTATCTTCAATCGGTTGATTGTTAAAGAGCATGGGGGCGTAAGTATTTACAAAAGTATTATTATATTTTTCACCAGTTGAATTGCTTCCAGCGTCCCAATTTACTGACCAAGTCATCAAACCTTTTATTTCATTACCAGAAGCTTTCAAACGATTCAAAGCATTTTTAACGGCATTAGGGTCTTTCACATAACCTGTTGCGGCAGCGTCATTATTAGATGGGAGGCCAATGACGAATTTACTAGCTGGAATTTTAATAAACCCATCCGTCCCTGTGACAAGACGTTTAGTTAAACCATACAGAAAGTCTTCCTTTTTTTCGTCATTTGATTGAGAAATCCACATATTTAAATCACTATCCCAAAAACCATCCCCTCCTTGATTATAGTATTGAGGATTGATGAAATCATAGTATGAATCTAAATTGTTGATATACGGAGCATATTTTCCTGAACTTGTTAAGTAAGGAAATTCGGGAGCCATCGTAATCATAAAGTTTTTACCATCTTTTCGATAATGGTCTTTAACTGTTTTTAAAGCAGAGGGGATAACAGTTTGATTATCTGCTGCTTCAATTGCAGCCTGTTCTAAATCAATATCTAATCCATCAAAGCCGTAAGTATCTACAAGACGAATGATTTCATTAACAAAATCAGTTTCTTGACTTTTCTTTAATTCAATATGAGCGTCAGCTCCTCCTAAAGCGATTAAGACGCTCTTACCTTCAGCATTTAATTTTGAAACTTCGGCTCTGAATTCAGCATCAGTTTTGTTGTAAGGCTTAAATGTGGGAAGTGTTTGTCCTTCAGGTGTCTTCATAAAGGAAACATTAATTACATTATATCCTTCTTGTGTATTTGAAAGATTGAAGTCAGCAGAACTACCTCCTTTATAACCATCTTTTCCTGTGGATTTCCAATTGTGCCAATAACCTACAAGTACTTTATCTTTTGGATTGACCATTTCACTCGCTGCATCTGCTAAGACTCGCTGCCCTCCTAACGCAACAATTCCTATAGACGCTGTTATCAAAAAAACTTTAATGTTTTTTCGTTTTTTCACTGAAATCATAAATATCTCCTAAATAGTAGTGATTTTAAAGATTCCGGAATCTTGTTCTGTAAGCGCTAACTTCATTCTAACAATTTTTTTCCTTAACTTAAAATAAAAAGGTTCGTAAAAAGATTTATTTACGAGAAATAAAAAACACTAATATTTTGAAAATATTAGTGTTTTTTTTATTTCAAATCTTTAAGCAATGAGTCTAACCATTCTTTTTTGAAGGTTTCTCTTTTTATAGCAAAATCTAAAACGAGATAATGACCACTTTTTTTATTTTCTTCATCACCACCGAAAAGATCGTTTTGACGTTTAATGAGATACTCTAATTTTTTCTGATGAACAATACTTTCTTCTTCAATTAATTTTTTGAGATTTTCTTCATTTTTATCATCAAGGAAATAAAGTCGAAGCATAAACTCATCTTTTTGAATAGGGTAACGGTCAACAGGGTGTTTTAACCACTCGTTAAAAAGCTGGATTCCTTTTGGAGTAATTTGATAAGTTTTTTTCTCTAATTTTTCACCTACGATATGGACGTCGAAAGTAACAGCTTGGTCATTTAATAATACTCTTAGTGAAGGATAAATTTGCCCTGTGTTGGCTTGCCAAAATTCACCCACTTCACTTTCAAACTTTTTTTTAAGGTCGTAACCACTTAAGGGTTCTGTCTTTAAAAGTCCCAATATAATATAAGATAATTTATCTCTATGGCTCATATTTTTTCTCCTTTATTTCCATGATACACAAAAAATGGTAAATTGTAAATTTTTGACGTAGAATTTAAACTTCATTTTTAAAAAACGTTCTAATCCATTATATATAACGAAATTTAAAGGAAACTAAAGCAATAAGTTTATTTTAAGAAAAGCTAGAGTATTCTATTGAATGATTATTTTTTAAAAAAAATAATGAAATTTTCGCTGTCTTTCGTAATATGTCTCTGAAAGATAAAACTATTTATTAATTCTCTTGTAATCTGAATCATAATATTTTCCGTTGCGAATATCAGTAGTCATTGTTTGGTAGGGTGCTTGAGCAACCACATCATCATTATTTTTTCCTGCTACGCCAATATATGTTATTTTAGCAAATTCTGGTACCAAATATTTAGGATATGTTTCGAATTTTTCACGTGATTGGTGCATCAATTCGATAAAATCATTTTGGAAACAAACAGTAATTTCTGGATGCTCTTCCACCCATTTTGGAAAGAAAATCATTCCATGCATTTTTTCTTCATTTGGCAAGAAATCTAAAGCAACGTCGGTTCCGGTAGGCTCTGTCCAAGCAATTTTATAAATTCCTTCTGTTAACATCACTAATGAAACTTCTTGATTTTTAACCCAACGACCTGCAACCATGCCACCGTGAATCCGATAATCAATAGTGTTCTCATTTTTGACATAAAGTTCATATTCCCATCCATTGTCATAAGTATAGATAAAATGTGTTCCGATAAAATCATCTAAGTTAGTAAATTTTTTCATTTATTATTCTCTTTTCTATAAACATGTTTTAAAAACATGTTTTAAATATATATTTATTATAAAAAAGAAGCAGAAATTTGTCAAGCATAAAAAATACATTTTTAAAGTTGACAAATTGAATGAAAGTGATAAAATTAAGCTTATAAGTAAGAAGAGTAAATTATTTACGAAATTTAAGGGAGTTATGGTCACCGACTGAAAGCCATAATATGGAGTGATAATTGAAGTTCACCTTACGAATAAAAGCTATTTTTGAGAGGAATTCTTTAGAAGGATAATCTTAAAAAAGTTTTATGGTAATTAAATAAAAAAATTAAGTGATAAAATAGGATGGTACCGCGGTTTTCGCTCCTTTGGAGATGAAAGTTGTGGTATTTTTTTCTTTATTAAATAGAAATTGCTCAAATCTCCCTAAAGCTCCATATTTTATATGGATCTTGTCTAATTTTAAATATATATTTTTTATAAGTTGAAAGGATAAAAATGAACTTACAAGAAAAAATTGAAGACCTTCGCAAGCGGACTTTGTCTGACTTACTCTCTGTTGCAGACGAAAAAACGCTCAACAATCTTAGAACAGTAATGCTTGGTAAAAAAGGAGAGTTGACTGAAATCCTAAAAGGGATGAAAGATTTAACAAATGAAGAACGACCAGTTATTGGTGCACTTGCTAATGCTTTTCGTGATGAATTTGGAGCGAAATTTGAAGCGAAAAAACTTGAAATTGAACAAGCAGTGATGAACGCAGCTTTGGAGTCTGAAAGTTTGGATGTGACTTTACCTGGAAAAGATCAGAAAAAAGGAAGTCGTCATATTTTAACTCAAACTCAAGAAGAAATTGAAGAAATTTTCCTTGGAATGGGTTATGAAATTGTTGATGGTTATGAAGTCGAAACCGATCATTATAACTTTGAACGAATGAATCTTCCTAAAGATCACCCAGCTCGTGATATGCAAGATACTTTCTATATTACTAATGAAGTTTTGCTTCGTACACATACTTCACCGATGCAAGCTCGGACAATGGATGCTCATGATTTTTCAAAAGGCGGCTTGCGTATGATTGCTCCTGGTCGTGTTTATCGTCGTGATACAGATGATGCGACACACAGTCATCAATTCCATCAAATTGAAGGCTTGGTTGTAGATAAAAATATCACAATGGCTGACCTTAAAGGAACGCTTGATTTGGTCATGAAAAAAATGTTTGGTCAAGAGCGTGAACTACGCTGGCGTCCAAGTTATTTCCCATTTACTGAACCTTCTGTTGAGGTTGATATCTCTTGTTTCAAATGCGGGGGTAAAGGATGTAATGTCTGCAAACATACCGGTTGGATTGAAATCCTTGGTGCAGGAATGGTGCATCCAAATGTGCTTGAAATGTCTGGTTTAGATTCTTCTGTTTATTCTGGTTTTGCTTTCGGGCTTGGTCAAGAACGTATTGCTATGCTACGCTATGGAATCAACGATATTCGTGGCTTCTATCAAGGTGATGTGAGATTCTTGGAACAATTTAGAAAATAACATGATTGAAAAATATTCAGATAACCAAAGATTTGAAATTAAGCCTATAAAAAAATTATTGAAAAATCATGAGATTCCTTTACATAAAGGTTTAACAGTCAAAGAAATTAATAAATGCGAAGAAATCTATGGTATTCGCTTTCCAAAAAATTTGAAAATAATGCTTATGGAGTTTTGCCCGATACAAACGACTAAAAAAAGTGGTTGGTATAATTGGTTTGATTTTTCAGAAGAGAATATTAAGCAAATTAAAAAGAGGATTGATTGGCAATTTGAAGGACTATTATTTGATGTTGAACAAAATGGTTTCTGGTTGAAGGAGTGGGGGAAGTTTCCAAAAGATATGGAAAAACGTTTGGAAATGGCGAGGCGTAAGTTGCAGGATATTCCAAAATTAGTTCCAATTTTTGGTCATCGCTATACAACTGGAAATGTTGATTTAAAAGATAATCCTGTTTTTTCTGTTTACCAAACTGATGTTGTTTATTATGGAGCAACTTTGTATGATTATTTTAAGATTGAATGTGAGCCAAAGCTAGAAGAACGAAAAAAAATGAATTTTCGTCAGCCTCGTGGAATCAATTTGTTTTGGGAAGCAATTATCTATGGGGAATATTTGGATATAGATGAATTAAAAACTTCAAAATAAAGAAATTATCAAATTAGTCTAACGAGTTGTTTGAGTTAGATTAAAGAAAAAGGAAAAAATAATATGTTAGTAAGTTATAAATGGTTAAAAGAGTTGGTGCCAAATCTTGCGGCTACGCCAGCTGAATTAGAACAAAAGATGTCAACGTCTGGGATTGAGGTTGAAGGAGTGACAAGTCCACAAGAAGGTTTGTCAAAACTTGTTGTCGGAGAAATTCTTTCTAGTGAAGATATTCCTGAAACGCATTTGCAGATTACACAAGTTAATGTTGGGGCTGATGAAGCATTACAAATTGTTTGTGGAGCGCCAAATGTTCGTGTGGGAATGAAGGTGATTGTAGCACTTGTCGGTGCTCGAATTGCGGATAATTATAAAATCAAAAAAGGTAAAATTCGTGGAGTTGAATCTCTCGGGATGCTTTGTGCACTTGATGAAATCGGAATTGATGAAAAAATTAATCCAATGAAGCATGAAGATGGTATTTTTGAAATGCCAGCAGATGCTAAAGTTGGTGATAGTATTTTCCCTTATCTTGATATGGACGATGAAATCATTGAGTTATCAATCACTCCAAACCGTGCGGATGCTTTGTCAATGAACGGGGCAGCATGGGAAGTTGGAGCAATCTATGATTTACCGGTTAAACTTGAGGAAAAATCTTTAGTAGAAGCTTCAGAATCAGCAGCAAGTAAAATTGCAGTTAAGGTTGAAACAGATAAAGTTCCAACATATAAAATCCGTTTGATTGAAGGGGTTAAAATTGCGAAATCACCTCAATGGTTGCAAAACCGATTGATGAATGCGGGTGTAAAACCAATTAATAATGTGGTTGATGTGACCAATTATGTATTGATGGCGTTTGGTCAACCTTTGCATAGTTTTGACTTTGCCAAATTTGGTTCTGATGAAATCTTGGTTCGTCAGGCTAAGTCTGGTGAAAAAATAACCACTTTAGACCATGTTGAACGTGAATTAGATGACTCTGATATTGTAGTCACAGCAAATGGACTTCCTGTAGCGCTTGGTGGTGTCATGGGTGGTGCTGACAGTGAGATTACTGATGAAACAACAAATGTTGCCCTTGAAGCAGCTTTGTTTGACGGAACTTCAATTCGTAAAACTTCGCAAAAATTTGCTTTGCGATCAGAAGCATCAAGTCGTTTTGAAAAAGGAATTAATGAAGGAACAGTTCGTGAGGCTCTTGATTTTGCAGCAGCAATGATTGTTGAATTGGCTGGCGGGAAAGTTCTTTCAGGCCTTGTTGAATCAAATGATTATCAACCTCTGTTACCAAAAGTTTCAATTACTTTAAGTCGTGTTAATGGGGCTTTAGGAACAGATTTATCACTTGAAACTGTGAAGAAAATTTTTGTTCAACTTGGTTTTGGAGTCGAAGTTGAGGGAGAAAAATTTACTTGTGAAATTCCTTCTCGTCGTTGGGATATCAGTATTGAAGCCGATTTGGTTGAAGAAGTTGCTCGGATTTATGGATATGATAATTTGCCAAGTACTTTGCCTCTTTCACAAAATGCTGGTGAGTTGACTGACATGCAAAAATTCCGTCGTACGGTAAGAACTGGACTTGAAAGTTCAGGTCTTAATGAAGTCATTGGTTACTCACTTGTGACTCCAGAAAAAGCGACTGAATTTGTGGGTGAGCTTGAAACAACATCGCTCATGATGCCAATGACTGAAGATCGTCAAACACTTCGTGCAAATATGATTCCAGGACTTTTGGACATTGTTAATTACAATCAAAATCGTAAAAATGCTGACGTAGCAATTTATGAAATTGGCAATATTTTCTTACCAAATGCAGATGATATTCGTCCTACAGAAGTACCAAATCTTGCTTTTGCTATTTCTGGAAATGTTGTGGATAAATCATACAACGGACAAGCTGTTCCTGTGGATTTCTACTATGCTAAGGGAATTGTGGAAAACCTTCTTGAAACTTACGAAGAAGTTGAATTTGTTCCAACTAATAATCAAGCGGCAATGCATCCAGGGCGGACTGCTGTCATTAACATCAATGGTCGCCTGGCTGGTTTTGTGGGACAAATTCATCCGGCGACAGCTAAAAAATATGATGTAGCAGAAACTTATGTTGCCAGTCTCGACATGAAAGTGATGCTTGAAGAATTGCCAGCACAAACCATCTTTAATGATATTCCAAAAGTTCAAGCGGTTCATCGTGATATTGCACTTTTGATTGATGCTGAGGTTACACATGCCCAAATCGTTTCTGTCATTAAATCAAGTCGTGTTAAAACACTTAAGCAAGTTGAGTTATTTGATATTTATCAAGGTAAAAACTTACCTGCTGGTAAAAAATCAATGGCCTATAGCTTAACTTTCCAACCGACTGAAAATACAATGACTGATGATGAAATTACGGCTGCTGTTAATAAAATTACAAAAAATCTTGTTGAAAAATTGAATGTAGAAATTCGTTAATCTAAATAAAAGTTGCTGACAAAAAATCTGTCAGTAAAATCTCTATTGGTAATTTACTGATAGGGATTTTTTTGTTCAACTCTATTGAGTCACAGTATCTCAGTCTTAAAATAAACAAAGGAATAAGTCTGCGAAGAATAATTGAATCTGACAAAAATACTATTTGTATTTGTTTTAAATCTATATTAATATTTGTAAAGGAAATGCAATTAAAAATTGCAAAGGATATGTTAGAATAGACGAAGTATGAAGAATTTAATTCCTAAAAAAATAAAACAAGTTGGAATACTTGTAGGAGCTTTACTGATTATTTTATCAGTGTTGCCAGTCAATCTCTTAGGAGCAATAAAAGTAGATGCTGACAGCTCTCAAACGGAAGTCAACCAAGAAATACAAAACTTCCAAACACAACTTGATAGTAAACTTGCACAGGCCAATAAGATTTATAGCCAAGCACAAGAGGCTCAACAAAAAGTCAATCAAACAAAGAGCAGAATTACAGAGTTGGAATCTGGAATCTCTGAGACTGAAAATGATGTTGTTCAACTTAAAGCCTCTGTCGCAAAACAAATGCGGGCGATGCAAGCAAATGGTGGGACGACGTTGTCGTATATTGATGTCGTTGCATCATCAAAAAATCTTTCAGATATGATTATGCGTTTGACAAATTTACATGTTGTGATGACGGCTGAATCTGATCAGGCAAAATCTTTGATAGAAAAAGAAGAATCGCTTAAAACGATGAAAGTTAAATTGGAGGATTCTCAAGAAGCTCTTGTGAAAAATCAAAACAACTATCAAGAACAGGTTGAAGCTTTACAAAGCAATATTTCTACACTAAAAGATAAGATCAATTCAAATAAACAACTTTTAAGTGAAATGCAAACAAAAGCTGCGGAAGAACAAAAAGCTCGCGATGAAGCCTTAGCCAAATCAGTTGCAGAGGTGAAAGCCAAAGCTGAACAAGAGAAGACAAAAAATTCTTCAAGTTCTGAAAGTACAAGCTCATCGAGTACTCAACCTTCAACTGGAGAAAATAACAATAATAATCCTACGACAACGACTCCTGGTGGGCGCAAGTTAAACGTAGAAGCAACAGCTTACGCTTTAAATGGAATTACTGCAACTGGAATTGATTTAAGTAAAAATCCAATTTGTATCGCGGTTGATCCAAGTGTCATTCCTTTGAATTCACTCGTTGAAGTTCCGGGTTATGGAATTGCAATTGCTGGTGATACTGGGGGTGCGATTATTGGGAATATTATTGACGTCCATTTTCCATCAAATGACCAAGCAATCGCTTGGGGACGTAAAAATATTCAAATCACTGTTTTGAGTTAAAAATACTTTAAAAAATAATGAAAGGCTTACAGTTAAGCCTTTTTTTGGTATAATGAGAACATGATAAAAAATGGACGTATTGTCAAATCCTTGGCAGGCTTTTATGATGTCGAGGCAGAAGGTGAAGTTTATCAGACGCGCGCGCGTGGTAATTTCAGAAAAAAAGGAATGAAACCTGTTGTAGGGGATTTTGTTGAGTTTTCTGCTGAAGAAAATTCAGAAGGATATATTCTAAAAATTGGTGAGCGAAAAAATTCTTTAATTCGACCATCCATTGCTAATATTGACCAAGCGGTGATTATTATGTCAACGGTAAGTCCTAATTTTAGTTTAAATCTCTTGGACCGTTTTTTGGTTTTCTTAGAACATAAAAACATTCATCCAATGATTTATATTTCTAAAATGGATTTGCTGACAGAAGATCAAGGGAGTTCTGAGAAAAGTAATAAAACTTTTAATCAGCGGGCAGATTATGAGCAGATAAAAAGGAATTATGAACAGATTGGTTATAATGTCTTTTTTGATGCTGAACATTTGGTCAGTAATTTAGCGGGAAAAGTAACTGTTTTTATGGGACAAACTGGTGCTGGAAAAACCACTTTGTTAAATAAAATCGCACCGGAAATGCAGTTGGCAACGGGTGAAACTTCAGAAAAGCTAGGGCGTGGGCGACATACAACTCGCCATGTTGAGTTTTTTGAGTTAGCAGGTGGACTAATTGCTGATACGCCAGGTTTTTCTAATTTAGATTATGAGGTAACCAATCAGCCAGATTTAAACGCTGCTTTTCCAGAAATTTTAAAGATTAGTCATAATTGTAAATTCAGAGAATGTACACATACGCATGAACCAAGCTGTGCGGTTAAAGTTGCACTTGAAAATCATGAAATTTTAGAAAGCCGTTATGAAAATTACTTACAGCTTTTAGATGAAATCAACCATACGAGGGAAACTTATGAGAAAAAACGAAAAAAACAAGGCTAAAGATAATATTTGGTTGAAACAGGCTGGTTTTTTTGCCCTTGTTTTAGCTTGGATTTTAGCGATTTATTTTAAAAATGACTTATCCAAAACAATGATGATTATCGTGTTTATTCTCTTAGTTCTTGCGACCTTCTTTGTTATTTTTTGGTTAAATCGTGTCTTTTTTGGCTTGACGAGTCAGTCAAAAGAAAATGACCTAGAGAGTTCGCAGGATAAAGAAAAATGAAAAAAAGATTGAAAACAGAAGCCTTTTTAGCGGTTCTTTTTGCCCTTCTTTGCCAAGTATTGGAAATGTTTGTTTTCAAAAATGGCACACCTAATTTTGTGATGAATTTCTTGACGGTTATTGCTTTAGGTTTGGCAATCGTTCTTGGCGTTCGTGCGGCAACCGTTGTAGAACACAAACGAGAGGGAGATGCTTGGAAGACAATTGTTAAAGAAGAACTTCATGATGAATCATCAGATAATAGTGGTGAATGAGGGTTTTGTGATTTTTTATTGAGAGTTGTTTTTTAAATAAGAATCGTAGTATTCTTTAGAGAGAGGATAAAAATGAAAAATAAAATTGCTCCATCAATTTTGTCAGCAGATTTTGGAAATTTTGCAAGAGATGTTAAACATTTAGAGGCTGCCGGCGCTGACCTTATACATATTGATGTGATGGACGGACATTTTGTAGATAATTTAACCTTCGGAGCTGGAGTTGTTTCGGCACTTCGCTCGCAAACAAGTTTGTTTTTTGATGTTCATATGATGGTTGAGAATCCAGAAAAATATGTGGATGACTTTGCAAAAGCAGGTGCAGATAGCATGAGTATTCATGTTGAAGCAACCAATCATATCCATGGAGCGCTGCAAAAAATTAAGAATGCTGGAATGAAAGCTTCGGTAGTGATTAATCCTGGAACTCCTGTAGAGGCGATTAAAACCGTCTTACCACTTGTGGATATGGTTTTAGTGATGACAGTCAATCCTGGTTTTGGCGGTCAAAAATTTATTCCTGAAATGATGGATAAAGTACGTGAACTCACTCAAATTCGAACTGACAAAAAGCTTAATTTTGAAATTGAAGTGGATGGTGGCATTGACGACCAAACAATTCAAGTCGCAAAAGCTGCTGGTGCCAATGTCTTTGTTGCTGGGTCGTTTGTTTTTAATGGTGAAGTAGAAAAAAACATCGAAAAACTTCGTGAGAACTTATAAAGAGCTACGAGGATGCTGACAGTTTTTCTGTCAGTAACTTCGGGCTTTCATTTAAATGTGTTAGAAATATAGGAAAATAAAAAATCAAGATGGAAGTTATTATTATCATATTACTCATACTTTTGATTTTACTGTCCCTTGCCAATTTTTTCAAAAAGACTGACAAAGGAAATACGAGTCATCAGTTAAATTATCTTAATCAAAATTTAGCGGAAATGCGCTCGGATGTTAATCAGCAACTGGCGCAAAATCGACAAGAACTTTCAAGTAGTTTACGCTCGGTCAATAATGATTTTTCAACACTGACAGAAAATATCAATAGCAAGTTTGACTGGCAGTTTAAAGATTTGCAAAGTTCAAATGAGCAAAAATTAGAAAAAATCTCTGTAAGTTTGGTAGAATCTACTGATAGAACGGTCACAAAACTGTCAGAACTGACAGAGGCAATGACAGACAAATTTGACCGTAAATTTAAAGAATTACAAGATTCTAACGATAAGAGATTAAGTCAAATTCAGGAAACGGTCGATGAAAAATTGCAAGAAACCTTGAATCGCAGAATTTCACAATCTTTTGAACAGGTCACTTTACATTTGAAAAATGTCGAAGAGGGCTTGGGAGAAATGAGAAATCTTGCCAGTGATGTGGACAGCTTGCAAAAGGTAATGACGGGTGTTAAAACACGTGGGATTGTTGGTGAAATTCAGCTAGGACGAATTTTAGAGCAGATGTTTACAAGCAGTCAATATCGAGAACAAGTCAATATTCAGGGTGCTAACGCTGTGGATTATGCCTTGATTTTGCCTGGAAAATCAGAGGGGTCAGAACTCTTACTTCCAATTGACTCAAAATTCCCTATGGAAGATTATCAACGCTTGCAAATGGCTTTGGAATCTAATGAACCAGTGGAAATTGATAAGACGAGAAAAGCATTGTTTAATGCTGTTAAAGCTCAAGCTAAATCAATCAGTGAAAAATATATTGTCCCGCCAAAAACAACGGATTTTGCCATTATGTTTTTACCAACTGAAGGGCTGTTTATGGAAGTGGTTAATAATCCTGAACTTTATGAGCAAATCAGCCGTGACTATAAGATCAATGTGACAGGGCCAACGACGATGACCGCTGTCTTAAACAGTTTGCAAATGGGCTTTAAAACCTTGCAAATCGAACAAAAATCAGCTGAAGTTTATGAAATGCTAGGAGCAGTCAAAACAGAGTTTGATAAATTTGAAGATTCATTGAAAAAAGTTCAACAAAAAATTCAGCAATCAGAAAAAGAAATTAATAATCTGATTACGACAAGAACAAATGTCATGAAAAAAGCGCTGACGAATATTGACCGGATAGATGATAGTGAAAGCAGCAAACTTTTGGATTTAGATTGACAAAGTAATAAATATTTTATATCGCTTGGCTAGGTCACCCAAAGAGTCGGGCTTACATCTTAAAGGAGAAAACATGGTGCTCATTAAAAACTTAGAAATTGGCGAATTTTTTGAAGGATTTTACCTGATTAAATCAGTTGAATTACGTCAAACGCGGGCGGGGAAAGACTTTTTAGCTTTGAGTTTTCAAGACCGAACGGGAACAATCAATGGAAATATTTGGGATGCTAATCCAAAAGCGGTTGAACAGTTTCGAGCTGGTCGGGTCGTGCATATGAAGGCTCTCAAAGAACTCTATAATGGAATGCCTCAAGTTAATAAAATACAATTGCGTTTAGCGACAGATAGTGAACCCAATCAACCTCATGATTATCGAGAAAGTTCTCCTGTTCAAGAAAAAGATTTACGTGAATATGTTCAATCCATTCTTTTTAAAATTGAAAATGCGACCTTAAATCGAATTGTACGTACGATTTTGAAAAAATTTGATAAAGAATTTTATGAATTTCCTGCTGCAAAAACTAATCACCATGCTTTTGAAGGAGGACTTGCTTTCCATACAACCACCATGCTTCATTTAGCAGAAAAAGTCTGCGAAGTTTATCCACAACTCAACGAAAATTTGATGTTTGCTGGTGTTTTACTTCATGACATGGCAAAATGTTTGGAATTTACAGGTGCCGAAAATACTTCTTATACTTTAAGAGGAAACTTGCTTGGACATATTGTTTTGATTGATGAAGAAGTGAGTAAAGCCGCCATTGAACTTGGATTTGATGATGATAATGAAGATTTATTGATGCTTCGCCATTGTTTATTGAGCCATCATGGGGAGTTGGAGTATGGTAGTCCTGTTCGCCCACAAATTATGGAAGCAGAAATGATTCATCAAATTGATGTCATGGATGCCAACATGATGATGATGACTACGGCGACTCAAACGCTCGACCCAGGTCAATTTAGTCAGCGGGTTTGGGCTTTGTCTAATCGTAACTTTTATAAACCAAGAAAAGATTAAACCGTGCTTACACGGTTTTTTTGCTGACAGAAATTTTTGTCAGTAAAAATGGTAAAATAGAAAGAAGATAAAAATATTAAGGAGTTTTTTATGAATTACACTTTGAAAAATGACCAATTGAGTGTTATTGTGGACACTTTTGGGGCAGAAATGCATTCCATCCAACATGATGATATTGAATATTTATGGCAAGCCGATCCAAAATTTTGGGGACGTCATGCTCCAGTTCTCTTTCCAATCGTTGGGAAATTAAAAAATGGCCAATATCATTATAATGAGCAAACTTATCAAATGGGTGGACATGGTTTTGCACGTGATAATGATTTTGAATTAATTAAAAAATCCGATAATGAACTCGTTTTTGAGCTCCGTGATAATGAAGATAGCTTGAATCACTATCCTTTCCATTTTAACTTTCGAGTTTCTTACAAATTGGTGGATAATAAAATCAGAGTCCGTTACGAAGTGAAAAATGAAGACGAAAAATTCATGTCTTTTGGTGTTGGCGCTCACCCAGCATTTAATGTTCCCTTGAAAAATGGGACTTTTGAAGACTATCAGTTAACTGTTTCACCAGATGAAAAACGAACTTTTATTCCGCTTGACCCACCATCAGGAACATTGAAATTAGATGAAAGAGTGGAGACACAAGTAAATACTCTTCCATTAACAAGAGAACTTTTTGATAAAGATGCTCTAGTTTATACATCATCAGATGAGATGAAAGTTTCATTGACCAACAAATTAGATGAACATGGGGTTACTGTGACTTGGAAAGATATGCCCTATTTTGGCTTATGGTCACCTTATCCAAATGAAGCACCCTTTGTTTGTATCGAGCCATGGTCTGGAATTGCTGACGATGAAAATACTGATGGCGACATCACAACGAAATTTGGGATTAATCAATTAGCGCCAGAGGGAAGCTTCTCTTGCGAATATACTATTGAAATCAATTAATTGACTACTCTCGTATTTTTACGGGAGTTTTTATTTAAAAAAATGCTAGAATTAATTTAGACGTGCTGTCAGTAAACTAAGCATTACGAAATTACTGACAGAAGATAAAACTACTGATAGAAAGTAAAACTCTAATGACCACAATTCTTCTCAATGCCTTGAGTATTCTGCTTGTTTTGTTTTTAGCCCTTTTACTCAAAAAAATCGGTCTACTTCGCCAAGAAGATGGAGCCCTTACTTCTAAATTGGTTGTTTACTTGACCTTACCAGCAACGATATTAATCGGAGTAAATCATACAAAGCTCTCCGGCATCTTTTTTATTCTGATGTTTATGGGACTTTTTTCTAATCTCCTTTTGGTTTTTCTGGGGAAATTTATTGGACGAAAGGCTAGTGTGCAAGAACGTGGCCTTTATATGTTTGATTTATCGGGCTATAACATTGGAAATTTTTCAATTCCTTTTGTCTCAAGCTTTTTTCCAGCGGCTATTCCTTTTTTAGCCATGTTTGATATGGGTAATTCCTTAATGGTGACTGGAACGACTCAAGCAATTGTTGAACTTTCAAGTGGGCGAAAGAAACACGGCTTTATTTTGCAAGAAATATTTGGCGTCTTATTTCGTAATCCACCCTTTGTTGTTTATATTTTTATGTTTATTTTAGCGATTTTTGGCTTATCTTTTCCTGATGATTGGTTGATTCCAATTCGACCATTGGCAAATGCTAATACATTGTTATCAATTTTTACAATTGGACTTTTTATGGAATTTCGCTTGCCGAAAGGAAAATTAAAACTTCTGTTGAAAATATTGACTTGGCGTTATTTACTAGCTTTTATTTTAGCTAGTTTGGTTTATTTTTTCGCTCCTTTTCCAGCCATAATAAAAGAAGTTCTCTTGTTAATTTTCTTTTGTCCGATGTCCTTTTTGCACATGATTCAAGCCATAGAGCTTGGAAATGATAAGGCTTTGGCGGGACTTGTCATTAGTTTATCCATGTTTATTTCTTTGATTTTAATGAGTATTATTGTGATTGTTTTGTGAGGTGAAAAATGAAAAATAAAATAGAAAAGTTATTAGAAAATTTTGTGCCAGAAGGTCAGCAAGAACAAATTGACCTTAAAGTTTTTCAAAAATTTGCAGCTGATGAAGAAAATTTAAGTCGGGATTCAATTGCTCATTTTACAGCCAGTGCTTTTGTTCTTAATGAATCCCATGATAAGATTTTAGGGATTTATCATAAAATTTATCAAAGCTGGGGTTGGGTAGGTGGCCATGCTGATGGCAATTCTGACTTATTAGCTGTGGCAGAAAAAGAGGTTCAAGAAGAAACGGGACTTCAAGAATTTAGAAAACTTTCAGAAAAACCGATTTCGATTGAAGCCTTGCCTGTTTTTGGTCACATTCACCGTAAGTATGGTTATGTCAGCGCTCATATTCATCTAAATGTCACTTTTTTATTTGAAGCAAAGGAAAATAGTTCACTTCAAAAGAATACAGATGAAACAGACGGTTTAGGTTGGATTCCTTTAGAAGAATTTTCGGAAAAATCTTCTGAGAAAGAAATGAGAATCATTTACGATAAAATTATTTCTCGAATCATAAAATAAGACTTGCCTTAGGCAAGTTTTATTATTAGATTAAAATTTTTAAATTATCCCATTACGGAATTATAATACGAGGCTATTGCAAATAAATCATGAAGGGCTATAATTGAGTCTAATTCTATGTGAAAGTTGAGTGAGAGATGCCAGTAAAAGTGATTGAAGGTCTGCCTGCCATTGATGAGCTGAGAGCAGATAATATCTTTGTTATGGATAATGAACGAGCGAAAAATCAAAATATTCGCCCTTTGAATTTGCTGGTGGTCAATCTCATGCCACGTAAATTGATTACTGAGCGGCAAATTTTACGCTTATTATCAAACACTCCACTTCAAATTAATGTCGATTTTTTGTTTATGGCTAGTCATGAATTCAAAAATACTAAGCAATCGCATTTGGACTCCTTCTATAAATCTTTTTCTGAAATTAAAGATGACTACTATGATGGTTTGATTATAACGGGTGCACCTGTTGAGCAACTTGAATTTGAGGAAGTAGATTATTGGTCTGAGTTTTTAGAAATTGTGAAGTGGTCAAAAAGCCATGTTTATTCTAGTTTACATATTTGTTGGGGAGCACAAGCAGCACTTTATGCCCGTTATGAGGTAACAAAAGAAAATCTTCCACAAAAATTGTGTGGTATTTATAAAAGCTCAGTAGAGCAACCTAAAAATCCATTATTTAGAGGATTTGATGATTTTTTAAATTATCCACAATCGCGATATACCCAATCAAATCCATCAGAAATAAAAAAAGTACCTGATTTGGAAGTCTTGTCAACATCCAAAGAAACTGGTTTTTCTATTTTAGCAAAAAAAAATTTACGTGAAGTTTATCTTTTTGGTCATTTAGAATACGACCGAGAAACTCTAGCTTGGGAATACGAAAGAGATAAGGAAGAAGGCTTAAAGCCAGCTCTACCTAAAAATTATTTTCCAAAAGATAATGATAAAGAGAAACCACAAATGAGCTGGGCTTCAGCTGCCTCACTCTTTTTCTCAAATTGGCTGAATTATGCCGTTTATCAAGGAACGCCCTATTTGGGAGAACGTCTTGGTCATCATTGCGGTGAAGAAAATTATGATTTTAATCAAAAAGAGTAGAACAAAGGTGTTTTCTATAGGAGAAAATTTATGGATAAAAGATTAGATACTTTATTGGCACAAGTTGGAATTCATCAAGATGGAGCTACTGGGGCTTTAGTCAGTCCTTTGCATTTTTCAACGACCTATCAACATCCAGAATATGGGAAATCGACTGGATTTGATTATACTCGAACGAAAAATCCCACACGAGCGACTTTAGAAGAAGCACTTGCTTCAATTGAATCAGGGCAATTCGCTTTGGCAACTTCGTCAGGAATGGCTGCAATTGTTTTAGCATTTGAAGTTTTTCCTGTTGGAGCTAAAATCGTGGCCTCTAGAGATTTATATGGTGGCTCTTTTCGCTGGTTTGACGAACAAGAAAAAGAAGGACGTTTTTCATTTACTTATGCCAATAATGAAAAAGAAATGCTTGATTTAATTGATGAATCGACCGATATTGTTTATATTGAAAGTCCAACAAATCCAATGATGATTAAGTATAACATTGAAAAGATTGCGAATAAGGCGCAAGCAAATCATGCGAAAGTGATTGTTGATAATACTTTTTATACTCCAATCTATCAGAGACCATTGGAGCTGGGGGCTGACATTGTCATTCATTCGGCGACAAAATATCTGTCAGGGCATAACGATGTTTTAGCTGGAGCGGTCATTGTTCATGATGAAAAGCTTTATGAAAAATTAGTCTATAAACTTAATACTACTGGAGCAGTTCTTTCTCCTTTTGATAGTTATCTCGTCATGCGAGGTTTAAAGACCTTAAGCCTGAGAATGGAAAGAGCAACTAAAAATGCGCTTAAAATTGTGGCTTTTCTAAAAAAGCTTCCGTCAGTAAAAGAAGTGCTCTATCCGGGATTGGGAGGAATGATTTCTTTAAAGGTGATTGACAAAAATAAAATTCCAGACATTTTAAATCACTTACAAGTTTTTACTTTCGCTGAAAGTTTAGGAGGTGTTGAGTCTTTAATTACCTATCCTGCAGAACAAACCCACCATGATATTCCACTTGAAATTAGAGAAAGTTATGGTCTAACTGATGACTTGCTTCGCCTTTCTATTGGTATAGAAGATGTACGTGATTTAATAGAAGACCTTAAAGAAGCACTAGAAAATTAAATATTTACTGATGAAAGAACTAACATATCTGTAATAGCTGTCCATGGGTTCTGAGTTTCGCTGTACCATTTCTCTATCCACTAATCTTCGCTACGCTCGAATGTCTACTTGCTGTAAGGTGCTAAAGCACCGACGCAAGTCGTAAGCGAATGATAAAAGGGTAAGGCAGTAACAGGCATCTTATGTCAGTAAGAAAATAAATCCGTAAGTGTTAAAATTAGACTCTGTCAGTATAAAAATTACTGACAGAAACGAAAAAAAAGAAGAGAAGAGAGTATAAAAATGACAAAATATGATTTTACAACCATTCCAAATCGACTTGAACATAATTCTGTAAAATGGCAAGAAATAAAAGAAAATCCCCATAAACTTCCCTTATGGGTAGCTGATATGGATTTTCTGGCCTTGCCAGAAATTAAACAAAGCATCCATGATTACGCTGATTACGGTGTTTATGGCTATGCTTATGTGGAGGATAGCCTGATAGAAAGTGTGCAAAATTGGGAAAAAAATCAACACCAGTATGAATTTTCTAAAGAAAGTCTAATACTAGTTGAAGGAGTTGTTCCAGGAATTGGTCTGGCCATTCAAGCACTAACGAAAGAAAATGATGCTGTTTTAATCAATACCCCTGTATATCCCCCCTTTGCTCGAACAGTTAAATTAAATCATCGAAAATTGGTTGAGAATGCTCTTCTTGAAAAAAATGGCGAGTTTTTAATTGATTTCAAAACTTTTGAAAAAGATATTGTTGAAAATTCCGTAAAATTATATATTCTCTGTAACCCTCACAATCCGGGTGGGCGCGTGTGGACCAAAGAAGAATTGCTAAAAATTGGTCAAATATGTCAAAAACACAATGTTTTGTTGGTCTCAGATGAAATCCACCAAGATTTGACTCTGTTTGGGCATGAACATCATACTTTCAATAAGATTGCTCCAGACTTCAAAGAATTTTCAGTTCTTTTATCCTCAGCCACTAAAAGCTTTAATATTGCTGGTGTAAAATGTGCTTATGCAATTATTGAAAATAAAATTTTACGCGAGAAATACCTACAAAGAAGATTAATGAATAATCAACAAGAAATCAGCAGTTTAGGCATGCTTGCAACTCAAGTTGCTTACAATAAAGGGGCACAGTGGTTGAGTGAACTCAAAGAAGTATTGGAAAAAAATATTACTTATGTTGAGTCAGAACTTCATCAAAAAACGAAAATAAAAGTGATGAAACCCCAAGGAACTTATTTAATTTGGATTGATTTTTCTGACTATAAATTAAATGATAAAGAATTGGATAAAAAATTATCAGAAGAAGCGGAAGTTATTTTAAATAAAGGAGCAAGTTTTGGACAGGCAGGACAGGCTCATGCCCGATTGAATGCTGCAGCCCCATTTTCTTTAATTGAGGAGGCAACAAAAAGACTTGTCGAAACCTTTGCGATTTAATGATTTTAGTTGAAAAAGTATCTTTAAGCTTCACTACTTATAACACGCTATCTTCGCTTCGCTACAATGTCCACTCTCGCTAAGTGGTTAATACCACAAGTTGAGCCGCACTCACTTCAGTAGGAAATTATCGTTCCTAGATGAAACAACTAGCATATCTGTAAGCCAGAAAACTGGCAACAGCTATCCTGTGTTTCGTTCGGTCATAAGAGATAAAAACGAATAAGACAAAAGCTCGTTTCGTCTTATCGGTTATGATATAATCAACTTATGAATGATATTTTACAACTTACAATTGTTTTAATTGCCTCGCTAATTGCAACCCTTGCTTCACGGCGTCTTAAAATTCCTGCTGTTGTTGGACAGATGCTTGTTGGAATTTTGATTGCTCCGTCAGTTCTAGGGCTTGTTCATAGCGGACATGTTTTAGAAGTGATGTCAGAAATCGGTGTGATTTTACTCATGTTTTTAGCGGGTCTTGAGAGTGATTTAACGGTTTTAAAGAAAAATTTCAAAGCATCAATGCTTGTAGCCATTGGCGGTGTGATTGTTCCTTTAATAGTTTTTGGCCTAGTAGCTTTTAGTTTTGGCTACGGAATGTCTACGAGTTTCTTTTACGGAATTGTTTTTGCCGCAACATCGGTTTCAATTACCGTTGAAGTTTTGCAAGAATATGGCAAACTCAGTACACGTGCAGGCTCAATTATTCTAGGAGCAGCGGTTGTTGATGATATTTTAGCCGTTTTGATTTTATCAATTTTTACCAGTTTCAAAAATGGAGGCTCTGGGACTCATCTTTTCTTCCAGTTTTTACTTGAACTTCTCTTTTTTGACTTTTTATTTGTTGTCCATAAATTGATTCCCAGATTTTGGAAGTTTGTCCAAAAACTGCCAATCGCCAACAAGAATACGATTGTTGCTTTGATCATCTGTTTAGGATTGAGTTTACTTGCAGATAGTGTGGGAATGTCAGCCGTGATAGGGAGCTTCTTTGCAGGACTTGCTATTTCACAAACAGAAGTCAGTCATAAAATTGAAGAATATACTTCAGCCATTGGGTATGTGATTTTTATCCCAGTCTTCTTTGTACTCATTGCCATATCCGTTCAATTTGACAGTTTAATTCATCATCCATGGATTATTTTGCTCTTTACACTTCTAGCGATTTTGACCAAATTTATTCCTGCCTATTTTGTTGGGAAATCTAATAAATTGAGTACCGGGGAAAGTATGCTGATTGGGACGGGAATGATTTCACGTGGAGAAATGGCCTTGATTGTGGCACAAATTGGACTGACAAGTGCCATTATTACTGATGAAGTTTATTCTGAATTGGTCATTGTCATCATTTTAGCAACTGTCCTAGCTCCATTTTTAATCAAGTTAGTCTTGAAAAAATATGATAATTAAGGAAAAAATAATTTTTAAAATTTCATCTTATTCCCCAAAAAAGACTGAAAAAGTGGTAAAATAGAAAAAATGCTTTTAGAGAATGGCGCCATCTGCTATGCTCTAAAAAATTTTGCCTAAAATTAGCAAAATTGCCATATAATGGCAGTTTACAAATCTGAACTTTGCTTAGCAAAGGGATCTAGCGAAAGGAAAATCAAAATGTCAAAATTTCAAGTCGTAGAACATCCATTGATTCAACACAAACTCTCAATCTTGCGTCGTAAAGAGGCGTCAACAAAAGAATTCCGTGAGCTTGTTGACGAAATCGGAATGCTTATGGCCTACGAAGTATCAAGAGATTTACCTCTCGAAGATGTCGAAATTGAAACACCTGTTCAAAAAACGACAGTTAAACAAATCGCGGGTAAAAAATTAGCGATTGTGCCAATCTTACGTGCAGGTATCGGGATGGTTGATGGGATTTTGAAATTAATTCCAGCTGCTCGTGTGGGACATATCGGAATGTACCGTGATGAAGAAACACTTAAACCAGTTGAGTATTTAGTAAAACTTCCAGCAGATATTGCTGACCGTCAAATTTTCCTTGTTGACCCAATGCTTGCAACAGGTGGTTCAGCAATTTTGGCAGTTGATTCTCTTAAAAAACGTAATGCTAAAGCAGAAAATATTAAATTCGTTTGTCTTGTTGCCGCACCAGAAGGTGTAAAAGCCCTTCAAGAAGCACATCCAGATATCGAAATTTATACCGCAGCTTTGGATGAAAAACTTAATGAACATGGTTATATCGTTCCAGGTCTTGGTGACGCTGGTGACCGTTTGTTCGGTACAAAATAAGAAAAAATCCCTTATTTTTAGATAGGGGATTTTTTTTATTTTATAAAAAAAGTAATTTTTTGAATCAAAATAGTTTACAAGTGTAAATTTATTTGATAAGATTACAGATGTAAACAATAAAATAAAAAAAGGAAGTAATTATTATGTCATTCATTAAATCATTAGAAAACCGTCGCACAATCTACGCTCTTGGAAGAAATGTTCAAGATGAAGCAAAAGTTATTGAAACAATTAAAGAAGCAGTTCGTTTTTCACCAACAGCTTTCAATTCACAAACAGGACGTCTTTTGATTCTGACTGGGGATGCTCAAGATAAGCTTTGGGATGAAATTGTTGCACCAGAACTTAAAGCTGCAATGGAAGCACAAGGTGTTCCAGAATCAGCTTGGGATAACACACGTGCAAAACTTGATGGATTTAAAGCGGCATTTGGAACAATTCTCTTCTTTGAAGATCAAGCGGTTGTTAAAAACCTTCAAGAACAATTTGCTCTTTACGCTGATAATTTCCCAGTTTGGTCAGAACAAGGTTCAGGAATTATTTCTGTTAACGTTTGGACAGCACTTGCTGAACTTGGTCTAGGTGCTAACTTGCAACATTACAATCCATTGATTGACGAAGCAGTTGCTAAAGAATGGAATCTTCCAGAAAGCTGGAAACTTCGTGGACAACTCGTATTTGGTTCAATCGAAGCACCAGCTGGTGAAAAAACTTTCATGGATGATGCTGACCGTTTCATCGTTGCTAAATAATCAATTATTTTTAATGACCGTCAGTAAAATTTACTGACGGTTTTTTATTTTGTAAGGTTGAACTCTCAAAAGCTCCATGCTATAATTGTCCAAAAGGAAGTGGAAATGAAAAAGATAAAAATGAGGCGATTTTTACAAGATAAAAGACATCCTGCCCTTGATTTTTTGAAATATGTTGGTCCTGGATTAATTGTTGCGGTCGGCTTTATTGACCCTGGGAATTGGGCGGCTAACCTAGCAGCAGGCTCACAATTTGGCTATAAACTACTCTGGGTAATCACTTTATCAACAATTATGTTGGCGTTTCTTCAGCATAATGTGGCTCACTTGGGAATTGTCACAGGGAAATGTTTATCAGAAAATGCGACCCAATATCTCAGGCCCTGGCTCAGTAGAACTATTTTGGGGACAGGAGTCCTAGCATCTATTTCAACAGCAGTTGCCGAAATTTTGGGTGGAGCGATAGCTTTGCAAATGCTTTTTAAATTGCCGATTGTAATAGGTGCAATTTTAACGGCTGGCTTGGTTATCTGGTTTTTATTCAGCAATTCTTATCCAAAGATTGAAAAAGTAATTATTGGTTTTGTAAGTTTGATTGGGATAGCGCTTTTGCTAGAGATTTTTATTATTCCTCATATTAACTGGGGGCAGGCATCAAAAGGAATGGTCATTCCTTTCGTTGATGCAAAATCTATGCCTATTATTATGTCAGCTTTAGGGGCTGTAGTTATGCCTCACAATCTATTTTTGCACTCGGAAGTCATTCAAAGTCGTCAGTGGAATTTAAAAGACGAAGCCGTAATGGAAAGACAATTACGTTTTGAATTCTTTGATACAATTTTTTCAATGTTTTTAGGTTGGGTCATTAATTCCGCGATTATTATCATTGCTGCCGCTTTATTTTTCCCACGTATCGTCACCGAAATTAGTCAAGCTCAAGAAATGCTTGTTCCTCTGCTTGGTCCAGTAGCTGCTATTCTCTTTGCCATTGCCTTTCTTTTTGCAGGAGTTGCTTCGTCAGTCACAGCTGGAATGGCAGGAGGGTCAATTTTTGCAGGAATCTTTGCAGAACCTTATGATGCCCAAGATCCTCACAGTAAGTTAGGTGTTTTAATTACAATTATTGGCGCAACTCTGGCAATTTGTGGATTGAGTTTTGTAACGTCATCATTCAATATTTTAATTTATTCACAAGTTTTCTTGAGTATTCAATTACCAATTACCATCTTTTTACAAATTTATTTGACAAGTTCTAAAAAAGTGATGGGGAAATATAAGAACGTTTGGTTCACTAAGTGGCTTTTATTGGCAACGGGGATTTTTGTAACCCTACTCAATATCGTATTAATCGTCGAAACTTTTAAATAATTCTAAAAAATTTGCTATAATAGTTTTGTAAGAAGATTAAAAAATGAGGAGAAAATGATGCAAGCAAAATTAGTTAATAAAGTAGTCATCAAACGTAACGGTCATGTCGTTGACTGGGATAGTTTCCGGATTCAAACAGCAGTATTTAAAGCAGCAATCAATGGTAAGTATAAAGACAAACCACTCCACGCCAATATGATTGCCAATAATGTCACTAAGGTCGTTGAAAAAGTAATTGCTGAGCTTTCTTTTGAAAAAATTGAGATTGAAACCATTCAAAATCAAGTGATTAAACAACTCAATGACTTTGATAAAGATGTTGCGCGCGACTTTCTCGCTTACAAAACAAAGCAAAATATCGAGCAAAGACATTAAAAAGAACATTATATACAAAAAGAACCTAATCGGTTCTTTTTTTTTGAAAAATCTACTGACAAAAGGACTAAATTGAACAAAAAATATCTGTCAGTAATTTTGAAAGAGTAAAAAGAGCAAATAGAATAAAAAGTAATTTTTAGCTATTTTATTGACGCAACTTGCTGTTAATTAATCCAAAAAAAGTTTTATTTATGAATTTTATAAGAAACTTAAATTCATTCTTGACAAATTTTAGAGCAAGCTTTACAATATAGATAGAGACATGTTTTTAGTGAAAATTTCTAAGAAATCAGACGGTTGATGCGAGTCTGAAAATGGCAACTAAAAATACCACTCAACCTTACAAGCTTGACTTGTAAAATAAATTCTTTCTGGACAACAGAAAAGCGTTGCTGACACGTTACGTCAAAGAAGAGAAGTTTACTGATGAAAATTCTAGCATGACCATGAGCGCAATGGCTTCAATGGCTATCCTAGGTCAAAAATCCAAGCAGTTCTGTAAGTAGTAATTGTGGTGATTGTTGGCATAAAGAAGAGTCAGTAAATGAAACAAAGGTGGTAACACGCAGATAGCGTCCTTTAAGGGATGAGATTTGCGTTTTTTTATTTCCATAAATTACTGACAGCACTACCGATAGATAAAAAAGTTTTGTCAGTAAACTAAAAACGATAAAAAGAAAGGCACATAAAATGATTAAAATAACATTTCCAGATGGCAACATAAAAGAATTTGAGTCAGGTGTAACAACATTTGAAATCGCCAAATCAATCTCACCAAGTCTTGCCAAAAAAACACTTGCAGGTAAGGTTAACGGGAAGTTGATTGATGCGACACGTGCAATCAATGAAGATAGCGATTTTGAAATTGTAACGCCAGACCATGAAGATGCGCTTGGAATTCTATGCCATTCAGCCGCTCACCTTTTTGCTCAAGCAGCAAAACGTCACTTCCCGAATATTCATTTGGGTGTTGGACCAGCTATTCAAGATGGATTCTATTATGATACAGATAATGAAGCAGGCCAAATTTCAAATGACGACTTAGCAACAATTGAAGCTGAAATGAAGAAAATTGTCAAAGAAAACTTCAAATCAGAGCGTAAAGAGGTCAGCAAAGCTGAAGCAAAAGAAATTTTTGCAAATGATCCATACAAACTTGAACTCATTGAAGAACATAACGAAGATGAAGGTGGACTCACTGTCTATACTCAAGGGGAATACACTGACCTTTGTCGTGGCCCACATGTTCCGTCAACTGGTGTCATCAAATTTTTCCACCTTCTCAACGTTGCAGGCGCTTACTGGCGCGGGAATTCGGATAACAAGATGATGCAACGTATTTACGGTACAGCATGGTTTTCAAAAGAAGAATTAGAAGCAAATCTTAAACTTCGTGAAGAAGCAAAAGAACGTGATCACCGTAAACTCGGTCGTGAACTTGATTTGTTCTTTAACGACGCAGAACTTGGTGCAGGTACAGCTTACTGGCTCCCAGCTGGTGCTACTATTCGTCGAATCATTGAACGTTTTGTCGTTGACCAAGAAGTGAAAAATGGTTATCAACATGTTATCACACCAGTCATGATGAACCTTAATACTTACAAACAATCAGGTCACTGGCAACATTACCATGAAGATATGTACCCACCAATGGATATGGGAGACGGCGAAGAAATGGAACTTCGTCCAATGAACTGCCCAAGCCATATTGCCATCTATAAACACCATGTCCACTCTTATCGTGAACTCCCAATTCGTATCGCCGAATTTGGAATGATGCATCGTTATGAAAAATCAGGTGCACTCTCAGGACTTCAACGTGTGCGTGAAATGACTCTGAATGATGGTCATACATTCGTGATGTTAGAACAAGTCCAAGAAGAATTTAGTAAAATTCTTCAATTGATTATGGACATGTACCGTGACTTTGGAATCAATGATTATAGCTTCCGTCTCAGCTATCGTGACCCTAAAGATACCGTTAAATACTTCCCAGATGATGAAATGTGGGAAAAATCTCAAGCCATGCTTAAAGCAACAATGGACGACATGAAACTTGACTATGTTGAAGCAGAAGGGGAAGCTGCATTTTACGGTCCCAAACTTGACATTCAAGTTAAAACAGCCCTTGGAAATGAAGAAACGCTCTCAACTATTCAGTTAGACTTCCTCAATCCAGAAAACTTTGACATCTCATACGTTGGTGCTGATGGAGAAAAACATCGCCCAGTGATGATTCACCGTGGTGTAATTTCAACACTTGAACGGTTCATTGCCTACCTTATCGAAGTTTACAAAGGTGCTTTCCCAACATGGCTTGCTCCAACTCAAGCAACGATTATTCCAGTAAATAATGAAATTCATGCCGATTATGCTTGGAAAATTCAACGTGAACTTCAAGACAAAGGCTTCCGTGTCGTTGTTGATGAAGCCAACGAAAAAATGGGTTGGAAAATTCGCCAATCACAAACTCACAAAATTCCTTACCAAATCGTTATTGGTGACCAAGAACAAGCCGATGGTACAGTAAATATTCGTCGTTATGGCTCAAAAGAAACAGAAGTCATTCCGTTTGAAGAGTTTATTGAAAAAATCAGTGCCGATGTAGCTAATTTTAGCCGAGTTGACTAAATTAAAAAAGACTGTTGAAAAATAGTCTTTTTTTTATACTGTTGTATCAATATAAGGTATAATAAATGGTATTAAAATGACAATAAGGATAAAATAAAGAGAAATATGGAAGTGATAAGCAGTTTTTACTTGTTTTTAGAAATTTTAGGGACAGTGGCATTTGCCATTTCGGGAACAGTAGTCGGGATTAACCATAAATTGGATGTTTTTGGAGTGCTCGTAATGTCAGTTATTACAGCGGTAGGAGGAGGAATCTTTCGTGATTTGCTTTTGGGAGCGACTCCGCCTTCAGCATTGAAATCACCATTTTTTATTATAATTTCTATTATTGCTTCTATAATAGCCATGTTTGTTGCTTGGATTGTAAAATCTAAAAGAAATGCCTTGAATATTTTTAAAGCGGCTCGCTTCTATAATAATCTTCTCTTAGTTTCAGATGCAATCGGTTTGGGAATATTTACCGTATTAGGAATTGATGCAGGAATCGCCCATGGTTATTCACAAAATATATTTTTTATTGTATTTTTAGGGGTACTGACGGGTGTTGGTGGCGGAATGATTCGAGATATCATCGCTAATCAGGTCCCAATGATTTTTAGAGAAAACATCTACGCTTTGCCTTGCATAATAGGAGGAATTCTTTATGTATACCTCCAATCAGAAATTAGTCATAACCTCTCATTATTTATCTCTGTCATTTTTATCGTACTTGTTCGCATAATTTCAGAACAAAAGAAGCTAAATTTACCAAGAATTGAATATTAAATAAAGGTTAATAACTTGATAACCATAGGCTTTGTCGGACGAAGATAAAAAAAGATTTAAAAAGTGACAGTTAATTCTTGACAGGAAGAGATAGGTTTGATAGAATATAATAGTTGTCGCGAGAGACGAGCGTC